>WTJQ01000084.1 GCA_011524785.1 Planctomycetota bacterium
CGCCTCAGCTCATCGACCTCGGCCACGAGGCCCTGTTCCGGCTCGCGCGCACCTGCGCAGAATGAGCCCATGGAGTTCTTCACCGGCCTTGCGTGGATCGACCAGGTGGGCGCGGTCCTGCTGCTGGTGTTCACGGTGCTCGGGGCCGTGCGGGGGCTGTGGGCCCAGGTGCTGCGCCTCGTGGGGCTCGGGACCGCCATCCTGGTGGCGACGGCCACTGCGAGCGAGTTGCGCCCGCTGATCGAGGAGTGGGCGGAGGAGCTGCAGGGCCCCGTCGCGCACACGCTCGCCTGGCTCGTGGCCTTCGTCGGCGTGCTGGTCCTCGTCGCTCTGCTGGCCAAGCTCGGTCAGAAGGCCCTGGAGGCCATGGAGCTCGGGACCTGGGACCGGGTCGGGGGTGCTGTCGCGGGTGCGGCTACCGGCCTCGCGCTCCACGCCCTGATCCTCGTCCTGCTCGGGTTCGGGCCCGAGGGCTGGGCGCAGGGCGTCCTCGAGGGCACGTGGTCGAGCTCGCTGGAGCGCGCGGCCACCGCGCGACTGCGGGGCGTGCTCGAAGGTGGCGAAGAGGGTGAGGCGCCCGCCTCGGATCAGGGAACGGACGATCAGGCTCCCTCGGGAGACTGAGGTCGGGCTCCCGTTGACTTCCTCCAGCCTCCATGGGAGGCTGCACGAAATTCGATCTCAGGCGCCCCGGCGGGGGAAGTCCGTGCAAGACGGACGCGGTCCCGCCACTGTGAGTCGAGGCGCCCACTCTCGAGGGTCGCGTGAGCGGCCAGGTCACGGGGCAGCGCCCTGGAAGGCTGGGAGCGGGCGTGAGCGACGAGCCAGGATTCCCACCGGAGCGCCCGGGCCCCTCGGCAGGTCCTGCCGCACGGCGTTCCCGGCTCCACCCTGGGGCCGCGTCGGGCGGAGGTGCTGCCGAAGTCGCGCGCCGAGTGTCGTGCGACACCAGCTTCAGCGGAGAACTGAACCGGACCCATGAAGAACCCCCTCCCCGGGCGCGCCGTTGGCGTGTCCCTCCTCGCGGCTGCCCTCCTTGGGGGGACACCCGCTCTCGCCCAGTCGACTCCCCAGCCGGGCTACGCGGTCGACGACATCGATCCCGCGCCCTTCGGCGCAGCCCTCTGCTCGTTGGCGGATGGCGGCTACCTGACGTTCGACGGCCTCGATCTCGCGCGCTACGACGCCGGCGGGACTCAGGTGGCCTCCCTCGGCTCCCTGAATGCCTTCGGCTTCCCGAGCTTCATCCGCGTGGATCCGACCGAGACCTACGCGGTGTTCGGCGAGAGCTCCACGAACTGGGTGCGGCGCATCGACCTGTCCACGCTTGTGATCGAGGACATCGTCCAGCTGAACTTCAACTACTCGGCCGAGTTCGGCGTCGCTGCTGACGAGATCTGGATCTCCGCGGCACTCGGGGGCTTCGGCGCAGGCAACGACATCGTCCGCCTCGACCTCGTCACGGGGGTCGCCACCGAGGTCGCGCACGTGGCGGGCCCGTCGGGCCCCATGGCCTTCGCTCCCAATGGGGATCTCTACTACGGGACCCAGACGGGCGCGTGGCCCCCTCCGCCGGACACCCAGTCCGTGATTCGCTGGGACGCTGCGGAGCTCGCCTCGGGGACCCTCCTCACCGAGCTCGACGCGGACGTGGTCATCAGTCAACTCGATGGCTCCAGCGGTCTGGCCTACGACCCCGTCCAGGACGCCTTGTTCGTCGTGGACTCCGACCCCACGGGGGGCAATGAGAACGTCGTACAGCGCTACACGAGTTCCGGCACCCTGCTCGACTCCGTCATGACGAACCCGGGGTTCCTCAGCACCATCGAGATCGTTCAGGGCAGCGGGCCAATGGTGTTCGCTCCCTACCAGCCGGATGGGACCGCGGTTCGCCTGAGCGTCACCGACTACAACTTCTCCTTCACGGAGCGGGTCGCCCTGGCGCCCGCTCGTCCGGAGATCGCTTTCACGGGCCCAACCTCTGCGGTCGCGGGCCCGGCGACCGTGGAGGTCACGGGAGGCCCCGCGAACGGGAGCGTGGTCTGGATGTGGACCCGCCCCAACTACCTCCCCTCGGGGGGCGAGTGGGTTGGCGACCTCGGCTGGGGCGTGCCGACCTTCTACATGGCGGATCCGCTGTTCCTGCTGCGCCAGAGCCTCCCGTTCGCGCTGGACGGGACGGGCGAGGCGAGCCTGACCTACAACCAGCCCGCCAACTACTTCGCTGGCGCGGTCTTCCAGGCTCGGATCTACGACGCCAACGGGAGTCCCGTCGGGACCTCGTCGTTCGTCGTCAACGACTGACGGGCAGGGACGGGAACGCCCTGTCCCTGACGCCTCGAGGGGCGCCCCGCTGAGCGGGGCGCCCCTCGGTCGTTCTCAGGGGCGCGGTTCAGGCGTGTGCACGAGGGGCTGCGGCGACTCGTGGCCGCCAGGCGCCCGGCCAGGTCAGCCCTCGAGCTCGACCGTGGTCACCCAGTCGAGGCGCTCCATGAGGCGAGGGCGGACGGCACCTTGCAGCGTGAGGAACGAGGCTCCGCAGCCGCTGCAGGACCCATGGGGCTGGAGGATCACGCCGCCAGCAGCCGTCACCTGCTTGACGGTCAGGTCCCCCCCATCGGCCCGGAAGGCCGGACGGAGCTCGGCCAGAACGTCCTCGACGGCCTGCTCCCTCGGTCCAAGCGGAGGCTGAGGCCGCCGCAGGCGGCGCAGCAGGGGGATGCGGTCGAGGAGGGGGCTCATGGGGTCTCCAGCAGGGTCTTCGCCAGGAGGAGCGTTCCGGTTGCGGTCACGCGCGCGAGGCACGCGGACTCCTCGAGGCGGTCGCGTGTCATTGGATCGAGCCGCGAGCCGCTCACCTCCAGGCCTTCGGGGGTCTCGGCCAGCCCCCAAGGTTGGCCGGCGGGGACGGACCAGAGCGCCTGCCCGAAGGCCCAGGGGACCCTCCAGCCATCGGGCTGGGGCGCCCCCTGGAGTCGCGGGAGGCTCTCCGGGCCCGGGCCGAGTGCGCGCTCCTGCTTCCGTGCGGCCTTCTCGACCAACTCCCGCATCCAGGTGAGCCCGTCGCGCTCGCGTCGCGCGTGCAGCAGGTCGTGACCGGACGCGGCCCCCAGGACGCCCAGGAGCCAGCCCAGCCGATGCGCCTCGTCCCCTGCACGGGCGAGGTCCCCCTCACGGCGCTCGAGGAGCTCACCCGCATCGGGAAGCCCGAGGAGGGCGTGCAGTCCGGTCAGGAGCTGCGTCGTGTTCGCGAGCTCGTGCAGGAGCGTCGGAACCAGGGCGCGGGCGAGAGGATCCATGGGTGGTACCGGGCAAGGGACTCGAACCCTCAAGGAGTTGCCTCCAGCGGATTTTGAATCCGCCGCGTCTACCAATTCCGCCAGCCCGGCTCGGGGACTCGAAGCCTAGGACCAGCGGGCTCCCGCGGCAACCGCGGCGGAGGGCGGCAGACCATTCAGCGCGCGATCGCGCGCTCGAGGACCAGGCGCACGAGGTCGGCGAAGGAGAGCCCCTCCGCGGCCGCCGCCTGGGGTAGGAGGGAGCGCGGGGTGAAGCCCGGCAGCGTGTTCACCTCGAGGAAGACCGGAGGCCCCTGGGCGGGCACGATCAGGTCCACCCGGGCGTAGCCTTCGCAGCCGTGGGCCTCGAAGCCCCGAAGACCGAGCTTTGCGATCGCGGCACAGCGGTCGCCCGAGAGGGAGCGGGGCGGGCAGAGCTCGGTCGCGCCCTCGCTGGAGTACTTCTCCTCGAAGTCGAAGAAGCGTCCGGCGGAGGGGACGATCTCCACGAGGGGCAGGGCTCGGGGCGTCCCGTCAGGCCCCTCGAGCACCCCCACCGTGACCTCCGTGCCTTCGATGGCCGTCTCGACAAGGGCATCGTCCCCGGTGGCGAGGACCTGGTCGACGGCCTCCGCCAGCTGGTCCGATGTCTCGGCCCGGCTCGTGGCCACGGACGAGCCGCCGCGCCGGGGCTTGACGAACCACGGACCGCCCTCCGACGCAGCGGGACCGCCCTCGCCAGCGAGGTCCGCAGGCTCGCGGACGAGCCAGCCGGGCGCGACCTCGAGCCCGGCCGCCTGAGCAACGAGGCGGCTCGCCCACTTGTCCATCCCCAAGGCCGAGGCCGCCACTCCAGATCCGGTGTGAGGAAGGCCACGCAGGCGCAGGGCGCCCTGGAGCGTGCCATCCTCGCCCTCACCCCCGTGCAGTCCAAGGAGCGCCACTTGGCTTGCCGGTTGCAGGTCGGGGCAGGTCAGAGGGCCGCCAGTCCACGAGCCCTCCCTCCAGCTTCCGTCCGCCTCGATCTCGATCCTGCGGTACCCCGCGATCGATCCTTGGCTCTGGAGGGTCTCCAGTGCCTCTCCAAGGGCACGCCCGCTCTCGAGCGAGACCCCTCGCTCCGGCGAGGTGCCTCCGACGAGCAGGAGCACCGTGCGCGCTGCCAGCGCGCCGTCAGGAGTAGAGGGTGCCACCCTCGACCTCACGGGCCTGGCAGGTGCTCGCAGCGAACGAGGAGGAGTCCTCCGCGATGCGAGGATCCACCTCGAGCGCGGGAAGGCCGTCGACCCCCGCAGCGGGAACGGGTTGCCCGGAGTCCCGGAGCCATCCGGCGAACATGGAGGTCATGGCCTCCCTGCACGTGGCAGGGGAGTCGCTGCCCTCGGCGTTCTTGACGGGCGAGAACTCGAGCGCCCGGTCGACCTCGAGGACCACGGACCGCTGCGTCTCCCCCAGCGCGTCGAACACGAACGTCTCGAACTTGACGCCGTCGACCTCGGTCGCGTTCCCCTGCAGGTCCACGGCCTTCATCTGCTTGCGTGCCAGGTGCCACGGCAGTTCGAGGCTGCCGCTGGACGTCAGGCGCTCGATGAAGTCCCGCCTGATCACGTGCGTGGCGATGTTCCC
>WTJQ01000645.1:0-1277 GCA_011524785.1 Planctomycetota bacterium
GAGGATACCCCAGCCCGCGGGAGCCCCGAGCGGGTCGCACCCCTCGAGCGAACCCGATCGATGGACCCCATCCGAGGAGGGCCCGCTGAGCACGGTCGGCCTCGCCGCGCTGCTCCCGGGGTATCGGGCCCGCGGTGTCAGTCGACGAGCTCGAACCGGTTGCCCCGAGGGGGCCGGACGGGCTCGCCCTCCTGCGCCACGAAGTACTCCTCGAGCAGGTCCCGCTGCAGGATCGGGTCGGTGACCCGCTCGCTGGCCTGGGTGAACTCACGGTAGGCGTCGCCCCCGCTGGCGAGGAAGTTGTTGGTCGTGACGCGATAGGTCGCCTCGGGATCGAGGACCACTCCCCCGACGACGAACTCCACCACCTCCGGGTAGCGCCCTGCTCGTCGGACGCGGGCCACGAGCCCGCTGAACTCGAGGCCCGAGCGCCCCTGCCCCTCGATCGAGCGGGCGAGCAGGTCGTGCAGCTGGCGCCCGGTCATGGTCAGCGTCTCGAGGCTGTTGTCGAACGGGAGGATCCGGAACAGGTCCCGTCGCGTGACGGGGCCCGCGTCCAGGGCCGCGCGGATCCCGCCGCGGTTGTGGATCGCGACGTCCGCTCCCGTTCGCGCCCGCATGACGTCGGTGATGAGGTTCCCAGCAGCCGAGGAGCGGCTGCTGCCCCCGTCGCGATCGAGCTCCTCGGCCAGCTGCCCGACCACCTTGTCCATGGCCTCGGCGCTCCGGCGCTCGAGCTCGGCGCAGTGCGCCTCCAGCTCCTCTCGCCGGTCGGGCGCCTCGTAGTCGGCATAGAGGTTCACGAGCTTGGCCTCGCCACGGAGGAGCTCCTGCGTCTCCGCGTCGAACCACAGGTCCACGCGCCCCACGCTGCGGGCCTTCGATCCGGCCTGCACGATGAGCGTCCGCCCCTCGCGGACGCCGCGATGGAGGACCGTGTGGGTGTGCCCCCCCACGATCAGCTCGAGGTCGGGATGCTCGCGCGCCAGCTCGCGATCGGCGTCGACCCCGCAGTGGGTCACGGGGAGCCAGAGGTCGACCGCGTCCTCGCCGACCTCCTTGCGGATCCGGCGCAGGGTGTCCGCCGACGACTCCCACTCGAGGTCGCGGGTGGTCGGGTGGCTCATCTGCGGCGTCTGGTCGGAGCACATGCCGACGACGCCGATGGTCAGGCCGGCCCGCTCGAGGAGCACGTACTCCCCGGTGCCCGGCAGGGTGCCCCCGGTCTTGGTGCGCGCGTTGGCGAGGAGCGCGGGCAGCTCGACCTGCTCGAGCAT
>WTJQ01000645.1:1377-3390 GCA_011524785.1 Planctomycetota bacterium
ACCACCTGCCCGTGCAGGTCGTTGGTGTGCAGGACGACCAGGTGCACCTCCTCCGGCGCGCGCGCTTCCACTGCCGGGCTCGGGGACACGTCCCCGGCCGACAGGAGGGGCAGCGCGAGGAGCCCCAGGAGGACGGGGAGCAGGACGCGGGCGGCGCGGAGGGGCTTCATGACCCGTCGAGGGTACCCGGGACGGGAACCGCCGGGAGCCGCCTCAAGGCCGGTGGGGCGAACTGGTCGAGGAGGACGATGGACCTCTGGGTCCCGTACCGCCATGAAGTCCTCCCTGCTGCTCCTCGTCCCGCTCGCCGCCTGCACTCCCGCGTCCGAGGCCCCCGGCCCGGCGGCGCCCGAAGCTGCCGGTCGGCAGGCGGTCCCGGTGGAGCCGGTCGTCGCCCAGGCCGTGGCCGGCATCGAGGAGGAGGCTGGCCCTGTGACGGGTCCCCCGGAACCCGAGACGGCCTCGGAGCCCGAGGGCACCCTGCGGGACCTCGTGCCCGCCGCGGCCACGGTCTGGATCGAGTGCCCGTCCCTCGAGCTGGCGCGCGACGTCGGAGAGCGTGCGGAGGGCTCGCCGCTGGCGACCGCGTGCGAGGACCTGCTCGAGCGGCTCGAGCTCGTCGGCGGGCGCCGGCGCACGGTCCGCCAGGACCAGCCCTCCGGGCTCGCCATCGTCCACCGCGGTCCCGACCGCGCCGCCCAGTGGTGCCCGGTCGTCCCGGTCCAGGCGCCAGACCAGGTCCTCGAGGGCCTGCGCGTCGCGCCCGGGCAGCAGCCCCCGGCCGCAGCCGGCACGTGGATCACCCTCCCCGGCACCCCGGCCCTTGCCCGCAGTGCCGCGTGGCTCACCACCCTGCCCGAGGCCGACGTGACCGCGCGCCTGCGCCTCGCGCGCCTGCGGGCGCTCGGCCTCGACCCGATGGCCGTCCTGCAGGACCTGTGCGGCCCCTTCGGCTCCGCGTGGCTCGCGTTCCCCGGCCTCACCGAGGAGCTCGACGACGCCGAGCAGCTGGACCTCCTCGTGGACCTGGGTCCGGACGGTCTGCGCGTCGAGCTGCGCTTCGACGGCACCTCGGTCAGCGGAGTCACGCCGTCGAGCGCCAAGCCGCCCCTCCAGCACCTCACGACGGAGCACGGTCTCGCGATCGCAGGACACCTGTCGGGCAGCGAGGACCCGCTCGCCGCCTGCGCAGCCAGCTGGGTCCCAGCCGTGGGGAGTGCCCTGAACGAGACGATGCACGCGCCCGCCGGCTTCGCCTGCGGCGTCGAGGGGACGCCCGGCGCCGGACACCTCGTGCTCGGGGCCGCCGGGGACGACCTCGGGGCCTGGTGCACGGGACTCGCCGGCGCGATCGAGGAGGCCGCGACCGGCGCGGCGAACCCCCTCGCCATGACCGAGCCGCGGACCCATGAGGGCAGTGGCGGCACCTTCACGCAGGCGGACCTCGTCCCCCGTGCGGGCGCCCAGCACGAGCAGGCGGCGGAGCTCCTCTCCGGGACCTTCGGCAGCCTCCGCGCCCGGGCGCGGCTCGCCGCCACTCCGTGCGCACTCCTGTTCGGCCTCGGCGAGCAGCCCGTGGGCACGGGAAGCGCCTCCCACCCCGGCTTCGCGGACCTCTCCTCGGTCGACGCCTGCGACGCGTGGCTCCGCCTCGTCCTGACGCGTGCCCACGCCGAGGCGGCTCCGCCGCTGCTCGCCTCCGGCATGGCGGCGGTCGCCCTGGAGGGCGTGGATGCCACCAGCGTGGTGCTCGAGACGAGCCGCACGGGAGCGCAGCGCTGCGTCTCCGTGGAGTGGCGCGTCCAGGACTGACGGCCGCTCCCTTGGCTGCGGGGCTCACGACCGAGTGCGAGCCTTCCCCCACGAAGGGCGAGACCGGTGCTCGCGAGCCGTTCGGCGCGACGAGCGCGTTCTCGCGCGCCTCCCACCCTCTCCCCTGAGATCAGCCCGGCACGGGGTCCGCAAGCCTCGCGCGGGACCTTCGTGAATGGCGCCGCGCGTGTGGATTCGCGC
>WTJQ01000645.1:3400-4899 GCA_011524785.1 Planctomycetota bacterium
CTCCCTGGCGGGCGCGGCGCGCGACGCGGGCGCGCACGACGTGCGCGTGCTCGACGGAGCACTCCTGCGGGACGACCGCGAGCTGGCGACCCGCCTGCGCGCGGCGCGCCCCAAGACCATCGTCCTCGACGGAGAGGATCGCTCCGCAGCGGAGCTTGCCTCCGACGTGAGGACCCTGCGCGACCTCGCGCCGGAAGCACGCCTCGTGGTACGCCCTCCCCATGGACGTGACCTGCGCGAGGAGGTCCCTGGCGCGGACGTCGTCCTGGGCGGTGCACCCTCGAGCCTCGGCGCACTCCTGCGCTCCGACGGTGAGCCCAGCTCGATCCCGGGGCTCGCCTGGCGCGATGCGGATGGCGCCCTCCGAACCGGGAGAGCCACGCCGGAGACGCCGGTCCTGGAGCACGCGGCCACGCTCGCCTGGGACCTGGTCGACCCGAGGACCTATGGCCTGCCCCTGGGCTCGGCGGCGCTGGTGACCGCCCGGGCCTGTCCACCAGGCTGTCCCTCCTGCCACCACTCCTTCGGCCGCACGATTCGGTTCCGTCCGCTGGACGAGCTCGAGGCCGAGGTGCGCCGGCTCGTCGCACGCGGCGCGCGGGAGCTGGTCCTCCTCGACGAGGCCTTCGACCACGACCCGGCCCACGCCCTGGCCGTCGCACGGCTCCTCGAGCGGGTCGGGCCCGGCCGGCTCGTCCTCGCGAACCCGCTCCTCGGCGAGCTCCGAATCCACACCCACGCCGAGGCGCTCGCCGCCGCCGGGCTGCGCGCAGCCACCCTCCAGGCCGGGCCGCCGCCCCGCCTCCAAGGGCTGCTGCGTCGTCACCAGGACCGGAGCGCACTGCTCGCTGGCGGCCGCGCCCTGACGTCGGCCGGCGTAGCGCTGGAGCTGGAGCTGACCCTGGGATGGCCCGGCGAGGACGCGGCCGACCGCCGCGCGACGGCCCGGCTCGCCTGGGCGCTCCCGTGGACGCGACTGCGCGTGCAGACCGCCTGGGAGAGTCCGGCGGCCGCAGGCCTGAGCAGCATGCTGCCCACCCCCTCACGGGGTCGCGTGCTGCGCGACGCCTGGGGACTGCGGCTCCTCAGCGCCCTGCGGCCGAGCCCCTGGCTGCGACGCCTGCGACGCTGACGCGGGGCCGAGTCGCGGCGAACCGCTCTCTCCGAGGCACAGGACGGGCGCGCGAGTGCCGAGCTCCGGCTCGGACCTGGTCCCAGCGCTCCTCTTCGCACTCGTGCGCATGGACCTCCTACGCCCGCGTCCTAACCTGTCGGGAGGAGCCGGCCCCCGATGAACCCCTCCCTCTCCAGCGGGCAGTCCGCACCGCACGGCGCACGAGGGCTCTCGCAACTGGCCCCCTGGCTCGCCGCCCTGCTCGGGCTCGCAGCGGCGTCCGAGCTGGAGTCACCTGACGCGCGAGCCGACGAGCGCCTCCCGCTCGGGCACCCACCGCTCCAGGACGACGACACGCGCTACCTCCACGGCCGGGAGCTCTGCG
>WTJQ01000196.1 GCA_011524785.1 Planctomycetota bacterium
GTGTTGATCACCGCAAGGGCCTCGCGGAGCTTCTCGCGTTCACAGGTGACCTTCATGGATTCGAGGGGAGGCGGTCCGGGGTTCGGGGGGAGGAGACGCGTTGCGGAGGTTCTCCACCTCCGGTCCCTAGAAGAGATTCTTCTTCTTCATCTAGGGGGCGTTCGGCGGTGGAAGGGGGGAGCCTCCGCCGGCCGCAATTCTAGCGATCTCGGGGGTTTATGGGCAGTCCAGGGCTTGGGGAAGACTCCGTTTTCACTGTGGACGAGGCGTGGGGATCGAGGCCGTTCTCCACGGGCATCCAGAGGCTCCTCCGCGTCCTCGAGGAGGCCTCGGTCTGCCCACGAGGGGTCCACCGGATCTCCGCCGTCAGGCCCACGGTGGATCCACGGGTTGTCCACTCCTCGCTGGCCTGGATTGGGGGAGCTCGGGGCTTCAACAACCGCCCTCGAAAGACCCCTGACAGGGTCACGTTGCCCTAGTCGAAGCTGATGTCCGGCCATGTTCCGGAGACCTCGAGCCGGACCGCTGGTGCGCAGGGGGGCCGAGGTCCTGGCCTGGTCGATCTCGTGCCGATCGAGCGCCCCTCCGACCTCGGTCATGGGCCAGGTTCAGGCTCAGCCGAGGAACTTCTCGGGGTCCTGGCCGCCCGCGAGGCGCTCCAGGAGGGACACGATCTCGGCTCGGGCGTCCTCGTCCGACGCGACGCGCTTCTTCACCTTGTCGATGGCGTGCAGCACCGTGCTGTGGTCCCGCCCGCCGAAGTAGGCACCGATCTCCTCGAGCGACTTCGGGGTCAGGCAGCGGAAGAGGAACATGGCGACCTGGCGTGGCCAGACCACCGATGCGGTCCGTCGCTTGCCCTGGAGGTCGCTCAGCTTGACGGCGAACCGCTCGCAGACCTCGGAGACGATGGTCTCCAGGCTGAGGGGCCCAGCCCGGCTGATGAGCAGCTCGCCCAGGGCCTCTCGCGCCAGGGTGGCGCTGACCGGCCGGCTCGTCATGGCAGCGAAGGCCAGGAGCCGCGTCACGGCACCCTCGAGCTCACGCACGTTGTCCACCACGTGCTCGGCGATGAGCTGGCTGACCTCGTCGGGGAAGGGCTCCCCTCGCTCGCGGCTCTTCCTCCGCACGATCGCCATGCGGGTCTCGAAGCACGGGGGCTCGATCTCCGCCACCACGCCCCACTTGAAGCGGGACACCAGCCGGTCCTGGAGCGTCGGGATGTCCTTCGGAGGCGAGTCCGAGGACAGGACGATCTGCTTCTGGCTGTTGTGGAGCTGGTTGAAGGTGTGGAAGAACTCCTCCTGCGTGCGCTCCTTGTTGGCGAGCAGGTGGATGTCGTCCACGACCAGCACGTCGACGCTGCGGTACTTGTTGCGGAACGAGTCCAGATCACCGTGCTCGAGGGCACTGATGAAGTGGTTCACGAACGTCTCGCAGGACAGGTACAGGATGCGGCTGTCCGGGTTGCGCTCGAGGATCCGGTAGCAGAGCGCCTGCAGGAGGTGCGTCTTGCCGACCCCGACGGATCCGTGCAGGAAGAGGGGGTTGTAGGTCGTTCCCGGCTGATCCGCGGCGCCCGTGGCCAGGGCTGCGCCGAACCGGTTGCACGGCCCGATGACGAAGGTGTCGAACGTGCAGCGAGGGTTGAGGACGACGTCCGAGTTCCAGAGGAGGCCGCTCGTGTGGCGCTCGGGGCCGCTGGGCTCGGGCGCCGTGCGCGGCGTCTCACCACCCCGCTCCTCCGCGGGGGACTCCTCGGCGGCGACGATCGCTCCGGGTGGCAGCCCCGCCAGGGAGCATGCCTCGGCGTCCACGACGAGCTGCAGCTTGCGCGCGGCCCCCAGCACCTCCTTCACCTTGCGGCCGAGGAGGGTCTGGAAGTGGTCCTCGATCCAGTCCCGCGTGAAGTCGTTGGGCAGGGCGACCGTCACCTGCTCGTCGTCGAGCGCCGTCAGGGTCGCTGCGCTGAACCAGGTGCGGAAGCGCGTCGGGCCCAGCTCGGCGTGCAGGGCCGTGGCGAGCTCCACCCACACCGCGTCGAGGCGCGCACGGTCTTCGGTCTCGGGCACCTGCGCGTCCGTCCCGACCGCACCGGCCGAGGCTCCATCGTCAAACTCCTTCGGAGCCTGCGGGGTCTCGGGATTCCGGGCGACGTCGGTCACGTGGACAGGGGGGGAGAGGGGCGTGCAGCTCCGGCCAGAGAGGAGGCTCGAGGCGGACTCCGAAGGGTGCGGGGGGGGACGCTGACCTTCGGGATCACTGCGACGAACGCATCCTGTCACGATCGTGGCCGACGGTCAACAGATCGTCAACGGCGATGGAGTTGTGCACAGACCTGAACGGTCAAGCCTGACTTTCCCGCAGGATCTCCACAGCCTTGTGGATATCGCTGTGGGTCGTGGTCCTTCCGCACGACAGACGGAGGCCGCGTCGCGCACGGTCACGCTCCTGCCCCATCGCGGCCAGGACCGGCGAGGGCTCGAGCGAACCACTGGAGCAGGCGCTCCCCGCCGACGCCTGGAGGCCCATCAGGTCGAGGCGGGTCACCAGCACGCGCCCGTCCCCCTCCGGCAGGGCCACGTTCAGGGTGTTCGGGAGTCGGCCGGGGGAGCCCGGGGGGCGTCCGTTGCAGAGGACGCCAGGGATGGCCGCGCGGAGCTCGCTCCACAGGAGTTCGCAGAGCTCCGCGGCATGCCGAGCGGCTTCCTCGAGCTCCTCCACCGCGAGCTGGATCGCGATCGACGCTGCGTGGATGGCGGCGACGCCCTCCGTGCCGGCTCGCAGGCCCTCCTCCTGCCCACCCCCCACGAGCAGGGGCTCCAGGCCGCGGCCGGGCCGGCGGACGAGGACGCCGACGCCCGCGGGTCCTCCCACCTTGTGGGCGCTGAAACCCGCGAGGTCGGCCCCCCATCCATCCAGGTCGATGGGGATCTTCCCGAGGGCCTGCACGGCATCCACCAGCAGCGGGGAGTCCGGCAGTGCAGCGCGGACCGCTGGCAGGTCCTGGACCGTCCCGGTCTCACTGTTGGCGGCCTGGATCGCGACGAGGTCGGCCTCCCGGGGGAGCTCGTCCACGCGGACCGCTCCGTCCTCCAGGACCCCGACGATCTGGGTCGTGCCCGCGTACCGCTCGCAGGCCGCCAGGACCGCCGGGTGCTCGACCGCCGAGGCCGCCACGGGGCCCTTGCCTTCCTTGCGGCCGACGGTTCCGGCGACGGCGAGGTTGAGGGCCTCGGTGCCGCCCGAGGTGAACAGGATCTCCTCCTCCCCCGCCCCGAGGGCGCCCGCCACGCGCTCGCGGGCCTCGTCCAGCAGGGCGCGAGCGGCGCGTCCCGCGCCATGGGCGCTGGACGCGTTGAGGGGACCCAGCTCCAGGGCCTCCAGCAGCGCCTCGCGGGCCTCCGGGCGGAGGGGTGTCGTGGCGTTGTGGTCGAGGTAGACGGCGCTCATCGGGCCTCGGCGAGGACGCGGCGGTAGAGCTCCTCGTACCTGGGGAGGACGCGGTCGAAGGAGAAGTGCTCGGAGGCGCGCGTGCGCGCGGCCTGGCCCATGCCGTCGACCAGCTCGGGTTCGGAGAGCGCCCGACGCAGGACGCGCGCGTAGCCCTCCAGGTCGTCCGCATCGCAGAGCAGGCCAGAGACCCCGTCCTCCACGACCTCCGACACCCCCCCCACGCGCGTCGCCAGGACGGGCGTCCCGCAGGCCATGGCCTCGAGGGCCGAGAGCCCGAAGCTCTCCTCGCGGCTGGTCAGGCAGAAGGCGGAGGCGGGTGCCAGGAGCCCGGGGAGCGCGTCGCGCTCTCCCAGGAAGACGACCTTGTCCGCGACGCCGCCCTCGGCGGCGACGCGGCGGCACTCGGCCTGGTCCGGCCCGTCGCCGACCAGCAGCAGCTGCGCATCCCGACCCTCGGCCGCGAGCGCGAAGGCACGCACCAGCCACGGCACGCGCTTCACCGGCCGGAAGTTCGAGACGTGGACCAGGGTCGGGCGCTCTGCCGGCGCGCCAGCACCAGGGTGGAAGAGCTCGCAGTCCACGAAGTTGGGGATGACCTCGATCGGGCAGGCCTCGGCCTCCACGTCGAACGACTCCCGCGTGCGGCGTGCCAGGTCCTCGCTGACCGCGGTGACGGCGTCACTGGCCCGCAGGGCGTGCTCGGTCAGCGGCGCGTACGCGGGGTCGTTGCCGACGAGCGTGATGTCCGTCCCGTGCAGGGTCGTCACCACGCGCGGTGGCGCGTGCTCGCGATAGCGGCGAGAGGCCTCGCGGGCCAGGAACGCGCTCACCGCGTGCGGCAGCGCGTAGTGGGCGTGCAGCAGGTCGAGCCCACGGAGCCGGTGGATCTCCAGCACCTTCGAGGTGACGGCGAGGTCGTGGGGCGTCGAGGTGAAGAGCGGGTACGGGAACCCGCGGGCCACGTGCATCTCGACCGGGCCGCTGGAGCGTGCGAGTCGAGGGGGCACCTCGTGGCTGAACACGTGCACCTCGTGACCCTTGCGGGCCAGCGAGAGGGCCAGTTCGGTCGCGACGACGCCGGAGCCGCCGTAGGTGGGGTGGCACAGGACCCCGATGCAGAGGCGCTCACCCTCGGGCACCAGCCCCTGGGTCATGCCTGACGACGCTGCGGCCAGACCGGACGCGAGCGCTCCTCCCCGAGGTAGTCCCCCCAGCCGAAGGAGGGCAGCTGACGGGGCGCGCTCTCCGCCGGGAGCGGCGCGGCCTCCGGTTCGTTCGCGCTGGACGAGGTCTCCGCCGCGGGGCAGCCGGCGTCGGCCTCGACCGCCGCCGCGGGATCCTCCGTGAGCAGAGCCTCTGCACACGGTTCGACCTCAGCGTCCGCTTGAGTCGCCGGCTCATCCATAGCGGGC
>WTJQ01000215.1 GCA_011524785.1 Planctomycetota bacterium
TCGACGACCTGGCCGATGAAGGGCGGGCCCGCCTTCGCCGCCGACGTCGTGGGGCTCTCGACGGTCCCGACCTTCAACGGCCAGGTCGTCGACGTGTCCCTCGACAACGCGGGCGGCGTGTTCCTCGACCAGGCCCAGGTCGTGATCACGGACATCGTCTGCTGCAACGGGATCATCCACGTGATCGACTCGGTCCTCGTCCCGAACCTGCAGAACAGCCTGGACACCGTCGGGAGCGACCCCGAGCTGTCCATCCTCGACTCGGTCGTGAACCTGTACCCCTCGGTGCAGAACCCGCTGAAGGCCCAGTTCCAGGAGTTCACCCTCTTCGCCCCCCAGGACGCCGCCTTCGCGGCCATCCCGGCCAATCGCCTGACGGCCCTCGTCAACAGCCCGATCGCGCTGCGGGACCTCCTCAAGTTCCACATCGTCCCCGGGCGCCTGTACGCCGCCGACGTCGTGGCCGAGGGCTCGCTCACGACCATCACGGGCCAGACCCTCACGGTCTCCGTCAGCCCCACGGGCGACGTCCTGGTGCAGGGCGTTCCGGTCGTCGAGGCCAACCGCGACACCACCACGGGCGTGATCCACGTCCTTGGCGGCGTCATGCTGCCCTGACGCCCCGGGGCCCAGGGCCCCTGGGACCTGCGCTAGAGGCCCCGCCGCATCCGCGGCGGGGCCCGCCCCGAACGCCTGATCATGAAGCCGGACACCGTCGTCGCCCTCGCGCTCCTCCTGCCGCTCGCCGGCGGGTGCTCCTCGTCGACGCCCCCCGTGGTGACGCCCCAGGAGATGACGCTGCCGGGTGAGACCCTCCCCAGCGTGGAGGGGAAGTCCCTCTCCGGTGAGGTCTGGCGCTTGCCGGAGGACCTGGCGGGCGAGCCAGCCATCCTCCTGATCGGCTACGTGCAGGAGGCCCAGTTCGACGGGGACCGCTGGCTCATCGGACTGCTCCAGACCCAGACCCCCGCCAAGATCCTGGAGGTTCCGACCATCAAGGGGCTCGTCCCGAGCCTCATCTCCGGCCGCATCGACAGCGGCATGCGCGAGGGAATCCCCAGCGAGGACTGGGCCTCGGTCGTCACCGTCTACGGCAGCGGCGCGGGAGACCTGGTGGAGTTCACGGGCAACGAGAAGCCGCGCAACATGCGCGTCGTGCTCCTCGACGCCGAGGGCCGGATCCGCTGGTTCCACGACCGCGGCTTCTCCGCCGGCAAGGTCGTGGAACTGGACGCCCTCGTTCGGTCCCTCTGACGGCACCGCTCCTGGCGGGAGCACACCCGAGACCCGACCCCGAGCACATCGGGGCCGCGCTGCAACAAGAACCCCCGCGGACCGCTTCTCTCTCCCTCCTGAGGCGTTCACGGGACGACCCCTCCGGCCCAGCCGGAGGGGTCCCTTCTTCCTCGGACCTCACCGGCCCCGCGGACTAGGATGGTCGCGCCGCCTGACTCGCGGCATTGCCATGGTCTGCCCCCCGGAGGTCCCCAAGCGCGCTCCCCGAGCGCGCCGCACGACGCGAACCCTGCTGCTCGTCGCGGCCGCGCTCGTTGCCTCCTGCTCGAACGGGGACGGGACGAGCCTGGGACCCGCACCGCGCCACCTGTTCGACCTCCCCCCGACGCGGGTCGAGGTCGCCTCGGGGGAGCTGCTCCCGGTGGACCTGCGCGCGGAGCTCGGAGGAGAGCGGGCCTGGATCCGCGGCGAGATCCCCGCCGTGGACAAGTGGGAGGTCGACCCGGCGCGTCCCCCCGAGACGGTGGAGGGCCTGGCCCTCCGCATCCGAACCCGGCACCCGGTCGCGGGCCCCGGCCGCGTGCTCGGCTGGGGCGAGGCCAACCTCCCCTGGGAGCCGGCCTCCCCGGACGCTGAGGCCGCCGCGCCCACCGTCGACGAGGTCCAGATCGGGGATGGCCTCCTGCGCACGACCGTCGCCGGGACGGGAGTCCTCCCGGAGGCACGCCCCGTCAGCTACCCGACCTGGACACGCCCCCTGCTCGAGCGTGAGGTCGGACGCCTGCCCGACCTCTCCGGTGTCCGCAGCCCCGGCCGGCTGGAGCTCGGCAAGCTCACCCGCCGCGTCGCGCTGGCTCCCGCGCCCGCGGAGCTGGCCTGGACGACCCGCCTCCCGGCGGCCGCGACGCTCCGCTTCGGCTACGGCCTCCGCTCGATCCAGATGGAGCCGTGCCCGGACGCGCGCGGCGGGGTTCGCATCCGCCCGCGCGGCGCCTTCCCCGGGAGCGAGAGCGACCTCGTGACCTTCGGGCTGCGCATCGAGGCCCCGAACCACCCGGCGGAGGACGTCTGGGCCCGGACCGTGCCGACCCGCGAGGCCGGCCAGTTCCTCGACGCGTCGGTCGACCTGCCCGACTGGGTCGCGGAGGGGCCGTCCACGCTGACCCTCTGGACGGATCGCCCCGAGGGTGGCGACCTGCGCTTCGTGCCGTTCTTCTCGGAGGCGCTGGTGGACGACCGGACCGAGCCCAGGGCGGCCCCGCCCAACATCGTGCTCGTCGTGGCCGACACGCTGCGCGCCGACGCGCTGGGATGCTACGGAGCCACGCGTCCGGTCTCCCCCAACATCGACGCCCTCGCAGCGCGGGGGGTGCGGTACGCGGACGTGATGAGCGCCGCGACCTGGACCCTCCCCTCGCACGTCTCGCTGCTCAGCTCCCTGCACGCCACCGAGCACGGCGTGCAGGCGATGGAGCGCGTCCCCGCGGAGCTGGTCTCGCTCCCGAAGGTCCTGCGCGAGCAGGGGTACGAGACCATCGCCGTCACCGAGGGCATCTTCGTGACCCCGCGGTTCGGCCTCGACCAGGGCTTCGACCGCTTCCAGGTCTCGCCCTGGAACGCCGAGATCACCTTCGATCGCGCGCTGGCCGCGCTGCCGGAGGAGGGGCCGTTCTTCATGTACCTCCACACCTACCAGCCGCACGCGCCGTTCCAGGCGGTGGAGCGCTGGCGCGAGCGGTTCGTGGATCCGTACGAGGGCCGGCTCACGGTGCCCATCGAGAACGGGGAGTGGGACCGGCTCGAAGGAGGACCGACGGCCGACGACCTGCGGTTCATCCGCCAGCTCTACGACGCCGAGGTCGCCTTCGTGGACGAGCAGGTGGGTCGACTCCTGGCGGCCCTCGAGGAGCGCGGCCTGGCGGACAGCACCATCGTGGCCCTGACCAGCGACCACGGCGAGTCGTTCAGCGAGCGCGGCGTCTGGGGGCACGGGACCAGCGCGTTCCAGGAGCAGCTCCGCGTTCCGCTCATCGTCACGCGGCCCGATGGCGCGCACGCGGGCACCGTGGTCGAGCAGACCGTCCACTCGATCGACGTCGCGCCGACCCTCCTGCGCGCGGCGGGGCTCGAGGCCCCCGGCGAGTGGAGCGGACTCGCACTCGCCCCGACGCCGCCGCCCGGCGACCGCACGCTCTACGCAGGCTTCCTGGCGCAGCCGTTCCACCGCGAGGCCACCGTCCTTCGACAAGGTCCCTGGAAGCTCGTCCGCTTCCCGCGCGACAGCAAGGACCCCGAGGACCCGAGCCTGCTCGACGCGCTCTACAACCTCGAGGACGACCCGCAGGAGCTCAACGACCTCTGGGTCGACCCGTCCACGGGCGGCGCCAACCCGAGCTCCATCCCGAGCGAGCTGCTGCGCGACGTGAGCCGGCTGAGGGCTCGCTTCGGGCCGCGCTTCGAGACCCAGCGTCAGGAGATCGACGCGGCCTTCAGCGCCGAGCTCCAGGCCCTCGGCTACGGCGGGGGCTGAGACCTTCGCGACCGAGCCGCCCTTCAAGGGGCCTCGGTGCGCGCGCCCTCAGGGCAGAGGCACCAGCCGCCCGCCCGCGCCCTCGTAGAGGAAGAGGCGCGAGCTCGCGCCCATGCCGCCCGGGAACGGCAGGACGCGCGAGGCTTCGGGCTTCCGCCGGCGCGGATTGGTCGTCCCCGGTCGGACGACGAGCACGCTCCGCTCGGGAGGCAGGACCAGTGCGCCCTCGGGATCGAGGTTCGGGGCCGCCGTCCACGGCGCTTGGGGCTCCTCGACCCAGACCCAGGGCACCAGCTCCACCGGCACGTCGCGCAGGACGTGCTGCACCCAGCGCACGGGCTGGATCGCGTCCCGGGAGAGCAGCCGCCGCGCGGCCCGTCCGCGGCCGGTCGCCTCCTGTCCGGCGTCCGCGGCCTCGGGGTCCGGCGCCCCATCGACCGTCGGGGCTTCACTCCGCTCCCCCGCGCTGCGGTACGGGAGAACCAACCGCAGGGTGACGCGCTCCCCTCGCTCGATCGCCTCGGCTCCGAGTTCGGCCGCGGCAGCACGTCCGGCGACCTCGAGAGCCTCGATGAGCCCGGCCCGTGCCTCCCGATGCGCCCTCCATGCGGGCTCGACGCCACGAACGAGAGGACTCACGAGCAGCGTCGCGAGCGCGGGTCCGAGCGCGAGACCTTGGGATGCCCGGCGCGACGATCCGGTCCTCGCGAGCCACGCGATCGCGAGCGCCAGGGGGGCCACCAGCGGCTGGGCCATGCGCTCGAACCAGACCCCCTGGAGTGCGAGCACCGAGGCGGCCGTCACGAGCCACGCGAGGAGGGCGAGGCCCGTCGTATCGCGGCGCGAGCCAAGAAGCAGCGCAAGCGCCAGCAGCGCCCCGACGGCAGCAACTGCGAGAGGCCAGGGGCTCAACAGCGGCAGGAGCGACGCCCCGAGGTTCTCGAGCACGGCGAGGACGCCCAGGCCCTCGGCCGCGACCTCGTAGCCACCCGCCCCCTCCAGGACCGCGGCTCGGCGAGCGAGGAAGAGCCCACCGAGGACGGCCGTGGGTACGAAGGCGAGGCCGGATCGCACCAGAGGAGCGAGGCCGGTCGCACTC
>WTJQ01000643.1:0-1203 GCA_011524785.1 Planctomycetota bacterium
GTCCAGTAGAGGTCGCGCTCGGGGAGGGGGGCTCCCTCCAGCAGCGCTGGGAGCAGGTCGATGCCGTCCGTGGGGTGGAGCCAGGCCTGGCCCGTGAGGGCCGCGAGGGTGGGCAGCCAGTCGACCACGTGCACCGGATCCCTCAGGACCCCCGACTCGATCGTGCCGGGCCACGAGGCGAGCCCGGGGACGCGGATCCCCCCCTCCCAGACGTCGACCTTCTTGCCGCGCAGGGGGGACGGCTGGTTGAAGTCGGTGAGCCGCAGGTCGTCGGGATAGGCGTTGCCGCCCCAGTTCACCTGGGGGCCGTTGTCCGAGGAGAACAGGACCAGCGTGTCGTCGCGCTGCCCCGTGCGCTCGAGGGCGTCCAGCACCTCCCCGATGCTGGCATCCAGGTGCTGCAGCGCGGCGAGGAAGAGCCGACGCTCGGGATCCGGCTCGGCCTGGATCCTCCCGTCCGGGTCGTGGAACCAGGGGATGGCGTCCTCGTCGAGCCAGCGCTCAGGGTCCTCCGGATCGAGCTGGGTGGGGCGGTCCACGAAGCGCCCGCGCTCGTCCAGCGGCGTGTGCACGGACTGGTAGGCGAGGTAGAGGAAGAACGGTCGCTCCCGGTCCTGCTCGAGGAAGCGCACGGCGTCCGCCGTCAGCAGGTCCGTGGCGTGCACCCCGTTCTCGTGGTTCGGGAGCGGCTCGTGGTCCCGGTGCCAGGTCGCGGCGAACTCGCCCTCGCGGTACCGGTGGTCGTACATCCCGACCGCGCCCGCGAGGGATCCGTAGCTCGACGCGAAGCCGAACTGGTTGGGGCCGTGGTCGGGCGTCGATCCCAGGTGCCACTTGCCGCAGAGGTGCGTGTCGTAGCCGCCCGCGGCCATCAAGTTGGCCATGGTCGGCGTCCCCAGGGGGAACGCGGGCGCGTTGCTGGCCTGCATGGCGGCGCCCCCGAAGCGGCCGGGCGTGCGCCCGGTCATGAGGGCCACCCGCGTGGGGGTGCACTGGGGCATCGAGTAGTGAGCCTCGAGGAGCACGCCCCCGGCCGCGAGGGCGTCCAGGTGGGGCGTGACCACCGCCGGGTTGTGGGGGCCGAAGTCCGCCCAGCCCTGGTCGTCCGTGAGGATGACCAGGACGTTGGGCGGGGGACTCGCGTCCCGCGGCTCGGGTCCCATGGGCCCAGCGCAGGCGCCCAGGGAGGTCAGCAGGACGAGC
>WTJQ01000643.1:1303-4864 GCA_011524785.1 Planctomycetota bacterium
GTCATCGCAGCAGCGTAGCAGGCCGCCGCTCCGCGGCCCGCGCGTGCGCCTCGAGACCCTCGAGCCGTGCCAGTGCGGCGGTGTCCCTGGCCAGCGGCTCAGGGTCCTCCAGCTCGAGGAAGGTCGCCGGACGGAGGTACGTCAGGACCGAGAGCCCTGCCTGGTAGCGGGCTCCACCGCCCGTGGGCAGGACGTGGTTGGGACCCGCCCCGTAGTCGCCGAAGACCTCCCCGCTGGCACCGCCGACGAAGAGCGCGCCGTACGAGCGCACGGCCTCCGCGAGATCCCGTGGCTCGGCCACCGCGAGGTGCAGGTGCTCGGGAGCGAGCCGGTCCACGAGCCGGGCCGCGGCCTCGAGGTCCTGGACCACGACCCCGGCGCCCTGGCCTCGCAGAGCGGCGCCCGCGATCTCCTGGGTGGGGAGCTCGGCGAGCTGGGCCTCGAGCGCCGCCTCGACCTGCTCCAGCAGCGCGGGCGCGGTCGTCACCAGCACGGCGACCGCGCGCGGATCGTGCTCGGCCTGGGCCAGGAGGTCGGCCGCGACGGAGGCGGGGTCCGCCGAGGCATCGGCCACGACGACGAGCTCGCTCGGGCCCGCCAGGCCGTCGAGGCCGACCTCGCCATAGAGGTGGCGCTTGGCCGCGGTCACGTAGCGGTTGCCCGGTCCGGCCAGGACGTCCACGGGAGGGCCCAGCGTTCCGAGGGCCAGGGCTGCGATGGCCTGCGCACCCCCGACGGGGATCACGGCATCGACGCCGGCCACGGCCGCGGCCGCGAGGGTCGCGCGCGTTGGACGAGGGGAGGCGAGCCACACTCGCTCGACCCCGGCGACCCGGGCCGGGACCGCGGTCATGAGCACCGACGACGGCAGCGGGTAGCGCCCTCCTGGCGCGTAGGCGCCGGCGCTCGCGACCGGGAGCCAGCGGTGGCCCGCCCGCCCGCCGGGGACCGGCACGTCGAGCGGAGCGAGGCAGTTGCGCTGGGCCTCCGCGAACGAGCGGATCCGTCCGGCCGTGCGCTCGAGGAGGGCCCGCTCGTCGGCAGCCAGCGAGGCGAGCGCCTCGTCCAGGAGCGACGGACCCAGCACGAGCGGCGCGCCGGGAGCGAGGCCGTCGAAGCGCTCCGCGTACCCGCGCAGGGCCGCCTCCCCGTTCTCTCGGACGTCCTCGACGATCCGGGCGGCGACGGCTGCGGCCTCGGGATCCCTCGGGGAGGGTCCCTGCGCCTGCAGCTCCTCGGCGGGGACGCGCCGTAGCAGCCTGGCCATCAGCGGGCCTCCTTGGCCTCACAGGCCCTGCGGCTGACGCGCAGGGCACGCCGGTCGAGCACCTCCTCGACCTCGGCCAGGCGCACGCCTGCGGCCGCCGCGCGGACGAGTGCGAAGTACAGCAGGTCGGCCGCCTCCTCGCGGACCTCTGCGGGCGAGGTCGCCTGGGCGAGCTCGCCAGCCTCCTCGACCAGCTTGGCGCGCAGCAGCGCCGGGTCGTCTGCGAGCCGGCGCGTGATCGAATCCTCGGGAGCGTTGGCGAGGCGCTCGGCCAGCCTCGCCTCCAGCGCGCCCAGCCCACGCGCCGCGCCGAAGCAGCTGCGGGTGCCCAGGTGACAGAAGCCCGACCCAGCCTGCCGCACGGTGAAGCGCAGCGCGTCCCGATCGCAGTCGAGGTCGACGCCCAGGAGCTCCTGGCGCGCGCCGGAGTCCTCGCCCTTGCGCCACAGGCCGCGCGAGCGGCTGTGGTAGACCCCGGCGCGATCCTCCAGCGCGACCCGGAGGCTGGTGGCGCTCGACCACGCCAGGCCCAGGGTCATGCCGCGCTCGTCACTCACGACGGTCGGCCAGAGCCCGTCGGCGCGCTCCGAGCGCAGGGGCGCGGCGACGGCCTCGGCGAGGGGCAGGCTTCCGTCGTAGAGGGCCATCCCCACCTGAGCGTCCGCCCCGAGGCGATCGAGCTCCGCGATCTCCTCGGCGCTGCGCACGCCGCCCGCCACCGTGACGCGGGCGCTGCCCGCCGCCTCGACCGCGGCCGCGGCGCGCGTGAGGTCCGTTCCGACCAGTCGCCCCTCCCGCTCGACGAAGGTCACCAGGAACCCTCCGCAGAAGGGGGCGAGCGCGCGCATGCGCTCGGTCACCGACCGACCCGTGCGCCTGCGCCAGCCGTGGGTGACGACGTCGCCGTCCCTCGAGTCGAGGGCGACGATCGTGCGCTCGCGGGGGAGAGCGCGCAGGAGCTCGGGGGAGGCCGCGGTGCCCAGGATCACCTTGGAGGCGCCGGCGTCGAGCCACCGGCGCGCGGTCTCCACCGAGCGGATGCCACCGCCGACGCGGACGCGCGCGCGCTGGCAGAGCTCTCGGATCAGCTCCGCGTTGCTTCCCTCGCCACGGGCCGCGTCGAGGTCGATGACGGCCACCTCACCCGCCAGGGAGAAGCGGTCGAGGAGGGGGCGGGGATCGCCGGCCGCGATGGCGAGCTGCTCGCCGCCGATGAGCTGGACGGCCTCGCCGCCCATGAGGTCGATGGAGGGGATGATCATCTGCGGGTCTCCTGGCCCGCTGCTGCGAGCTCGTTCTTCAAGCGGTCGACGGTGGTCTCCCCGTCGTGGAGGATCGAGGCCATGAGGACCGCGCTCGCGCCGGCCTCGAGCGCGTTCGCAAGATCGGCTGCGGTGCGGGCCCCGCCGGACGCCACCACGGGGACCTGCACGGCCTCCGCGATCGCACCAACGAGGGCGAGGTCGTAGCCCTCCTTCCCGCCGTCACGGTCGACGCTGGTGAGGAGGACCTCGCCCGCGCCTCGCCCCACGCCCTCGCGTGCCCAGCTCGCGGCGTCGAGACCTGCGGCGCGCCGCCCTCCGTGGGTGAAGACGGCCCAGCGGCCCGCCTGACCCGTCGCGGCCGCGTCGATGGAGAGCACCACGCACTGGTCCCCGAAGCGCTCGGCCAGCTCGGTGATCAGGGCGGGACGTGCAACCGCGGCGCTGTTGACCCCGACCTTGTCGGCGCCGGCCTCGAGCAGGCGCTCGGCGTCCTGCACGCTGCGCACGCCGCCGCCGACCGTCAGCGGGATGGGCAGCACGGAGCGCACCGCGCGCACCGTCTCGACCGCGTTGCGGCGTGCCTCCGGGGTCGCCGCGACGTCGAGCAGGACGAGCTCATCGGCGCCCTGCGCCGCGTACGCCTCCGCGGCGGCGCGAGGGTCGCCCGCGTCCCGGAGCCCGCGGAAGCGCACACCCTTCACCACGCGGCCGTCGCGGACGTCGAGGCAGGGGATCAGGCGGGGCCTCAACACGCGGCACCTCCCGCGCCGCACGGGGCCGCGAGGCTGCGCTCCAGCCATCGAGACAGCAGCCGGGCTCCCCAGGCGCCCGAGAGCTCGGGGTGGAACTGGCAGGCCAGGACGCTCCCTCGCTGCAGGGCGCTCACGAAGGGCGCCGGGTAGGAGGTGGTGGCGGCCTGCCAGCCGGCTGGAGCCTGCGAGACCGCATAGGAGTGGGCGAAGTAGGCATCGCCGGGCTCCAGCAGGTCGCAGCTGCCTGGATCGACGCGGTTCCAACCCATGTGGGGGA
>WTJQ01000209.1 GCA_011524785.1 Planctomycetota bacterium
CACCAGCCAGGCCGATGAAGGGTGCCGCCAGGGCGTGGAGGTCCGCTTCCTGATCGCTGCCGCGCCGCAGGGTCCACAGCGCCTGCAGGGCCGCGCCCAGGGCCGCCGACTCCGGCTCGTCGAGGGCCTGCACCTCGGCGTCCAGGGCCCCGGCCAGGACCTCGCGCCAGAGGACGTTGCGCGAGGCGCCGCCCACGAGGTGCACGCGCTCGACGGACAGGCCCAGGCCCCGCAGCCGCTCCGCACCCCAGGCCAGGTTGAGGCTCGTCCCCTCCAGCGCCGCGCGGTAGAGGTGGCCGGCCGAGAGGTGCTCGGGCCGCATGCCCAGGAGCGTCCCCGTGGCCTCGGGCAGGTCCGGCACGCGCTCCCCAGCGAGGTAGGGCAGCCACAGCAGCCCGCCACACCCCGCGGGCACCGCACGAGCCGCCTCGGTCAGCGCCGCGTGATCCTGCCCGGTGAGGTCGACGACCCCCTCCGTGACGCCGGTCAGGTTCATGACGCAGAGCAGCGGGAGCCACTGGCCGGTGGAGTCGCAGAAGGGCGGGATGAGGCCCTCGGGGTCGACGATCGGCTCGTGGGCCTGGGCGAACACCGTGCCCGAGGTCCCGAGGCTGACGACGACCGTGCCCGGCTGCGTCGCGCCCGAGCCGATCGCGCTCATCATGTTGTCGCCGCCCCCCGCGGAGACCAGCGTCCCCTCGGCGAGACCGAAGCGCGCGGAACCCGCGGCGCTGACGCGACCCGCGGGGGACCCGGCCTCGAGCAGGCCGGGAACGCGGTCCGCGAGGGCGGGGTCCACCGCCTCCATGGCAGCCGGATCGAAGGCCCGCGCCACCGGGTCGAACCACCCCGTGCCCGAGGCGTCGCCGGCCTCCATGGAGGCGACCCCCGTCAGGCGCAGGTTGAGGAAGTCGTGGGGCAGCAGCACCCGCCGCGTCCGCGCCCAGGCCTCCGGCTCATGGGCCGCGACCCAGGCGACCTTCGACGCCGTGAAGCCGGTCGGAACGCTGCGACCAAGGCGCTCGCTCAGGGCCCGCGCCTCGGGCGCCGTCTCGGTGTCGCACCAGAGCTTCGCCGGGCGCACGACCTGCTCGGCCTCGTCCAGGAGCACACAGCCGTGCTGCTGGCCCGAGACCCCCACGGCGTCGATGGGGCGACCTGCCCGCTCGGGAGACTCGAGGAGCTCGCCGATCACGGCGGCCGCCGCCTCCTCCCAGTCCTCCGGCCGCTGCTCGGCCGCCCCGGGGGCGAGCCCGGGCAGGAGCTCGAGCGGACGGCTCGCGCGCGCCACGATCGTCCCCGCCTCGGGATCGACGAGGAGCCCCTTGAGCGACTGCGTTCCGGCGTCGAGGCCGAGGACCAGGCCCATGGCGCCCTAGCCCCGGATCCCCATCAGGTGCTCGACCAGCAGCTGGTCCAGCCTCTCGTACCGCAGCCCCTCGGCCGCGATGGCGTCGCAGTCGAAGTCGGCGTCCTTGAGGGCCGCTGCCTTCTCGGCGCTGTACCCGCCGGTGAGGAGCGGATCGAGGCCGCTGTCGGTGCGCGTCGCGATGATGTCGCGGACCTCCGGATCGGCGTCGAAGGCCTGGGCCTTGGCCTTGAGGATCTTGTAGGTCCGCATGCAGCCACGCGCGAAGTCCCACACGCCCGCGTCGTCCTCGGTCCGGTACGCGTGGGCGTCGAAGTGCAGCGGCCCCGTGTAGGGATCGTTCCCCGCAGTGCCCTCGAGCAGCCGTACGAGCAGGAAGGCCTGCTTCAGGTCCTCGGACCCGAAGCGCAGGTCCTGGTCGTAGCGGCCAATACGCTGGCCGTTGAGGTCGATGTGGAAGAGCTTGCCCGCCTCCATCGACTGGGCCACGGCGTGGGCGAACGAGAGCCCCGCCATGGTCTCGTGAGCGACCTCGGGGTTGACCCCCACCATGGCCTCGTTCTCGAGCGTCGAGATGAAGTGCAGCATGTGCCCGGTCGTGGCGAGGTAGATGTCGCCGCGCGGCTCGTTGGGCTTGGCCTCCAGCGCGAAGCGCAGGTCGTAGCCGCTGTCCTTCACGTACTCGCACAGGAAGTCCATGGCCTCGCGCATGCGCTTCCCGGCGTCCATGGGGTTCCGGCAGGCGTCGGCCTCGGAGCCCTCCCGGCCGCCCCAGAACACGTAGACCTTCGCGCCGAGCTCCACGCCCAGGTCGATCGAGCGCATGGTCTTCTGCAGGGCGAAGGCCCGCACCCGCGGATCGTTGGACGTGAACGCCCCGTCCTTGAAGATCGGCTGCGTGAACAGGTTGGTCGTGGCCATGGGCACGACCATCCCGTGGTCGCTCAGGGCCTTCTTGAAGTCGGCCACGATCCGGTCGCGCTCGGCCGCGCTGCTCCCGAAGGGCACCAGGTCCTCGTCGTGGAGGTTCACGCCGTGGGCGCCGCACTCGGCCAGCTTGGCCACGATGCGGGTGGGCTCCTGGACCGCGCGCACGGGCAGGCCGAAGGGGTCGCGGCCGGGGTTGCCGACGGTCCAGAGGCCGAAGGAGAAGCGGTCGTCGCGGGTCGGATCGAAGGGGTCCATGGGATCGGGGGGGATCAGGAGTGGAGGCCGGTGCGCGCCAGCTCGGCGCGAACGAGGGCGAGGCCCTCGCGGGCCACCAGCATGGAGGACGGTGCGAGCGAGCGCCAGATTCGCAGACCGTTCCCGAAGGCCGGGTCCTCGCGGCTGAAGGCCTCGACGACCACCCAGCCGTCGTAGTCGAGGTCCGCCAGGGTGTCGAACACCCGCGGAAAGGGAACCTGTCCGGCCCCCAGGCGCCCGCGGTGGTTCTCGCTGACCTGCACGTGCCCGAGGTGCGGCCCCATGAGGGCGAGCGCGGTCGGCGTGTCGTCCTCCTCGATGTGCGCGTGGTGCGTGTCGAACACGCCGCGCACCCTGGGATGGTCGACGGCGTCCAGGAACGCTCGCGTCTGCTCCGTGCAGGAGAGCAGCCAGGCCTCGAAGCGATTCAGGAACTCGACCCCGAGAACGACCGAGCCACTGCGCTCCGCGGCGCGCCGCAGGACCTCGGCGGCGCGCGCGACGTCCTCGCTCCCCGGGGCGCGCTCGGGGAAGTGGGCGTACGCGGAGTGGATCGGCCCGCCGACCAGTGAGGCCCCGAGCGCCTCCGCGGCGCGTGCCAACCCGACGAGGTGCTCCTCGGCCGCGGCTCGCACGCGCGCGTCCGGACTCGCGGGATCGACCTCCTCGGTGCAGAACCCAACGGCGGTTCGCGCGAGGCCGAGGGCATCGAGCCGCTGGCCGAGGGCCTCCAGCTCGTCGAGCGGGACGCCGGTGACCGGCACCTCGACCCCGTCGTAGCCCAGGGCCGCCAGCTCCTCGAGAACGGGCGCGTGGGCCTCGGTCACCCGCGGCCCCCACAGCAGCATGCTCATCCCGACCTGGATGCTCATCGGTGGTCCTCCTGACTCCGGAGGAAGGCGAACAGGTCGGCGAGGCCCTGCTCCCCGAGGCTCTCGAACCCGCTCGGCATCAGCGACACCGGGGACGGGGAGAGGACCTCGACCTCCTCCTTCTCGAGCGTGGTGGTCCGTGCCTGCGCGTCGATCAGTTCCAGGGTCGTCCGCGTCTCCCCGAGGAGGCGCCCCGCGTGGATCACGCCGTCGAAGGTCACCGCCGTCCAGAGCTGGTAGTTCGCCTCCACGTTGCGGCTCGGGTCCAGCACGTGCACGAGCAGCTCCTCCCCGGACGTCGCCCCGATCCCGTCGAGCGCGGGTCCGACCTCGCCGCCCTGGCCCCCGAAGCGATGACAGACCGCGCAGTGCTCCTCGTAGAGAGCGCGTCCGAGCTCGGGTCGTCCCTCCAGGTCGAGGGCCCCCTGGTAGCGCGCCACCAGGGCGGCGCCGTCCCCCCGCGCTCCCGGCCCGAGCGCCAGCGCCCGCTCGGCCAGCACCACGTTCGGACTCTGCTGCAGGGCCTGCCACGAGGTCGCCGGCAGGGCGCTCACCGGCAGGGCCTCCGCCTCGATCGCATCGAGCAGCGCTGTCGTCCAGGCCGCGCGTCGCGTGAGCAGCTGCACGGCGACCAGGCGAGCGCCGGGCGCGAGGGCCTCCAGGCGCCCGAGCAGGGCCTGCCCGACCTCGTCCCCGGACGCCTCGCCCAGCGCCGCGAGGACCGTCGCCGCCACGTCCGGCGCCGTGTCCAGGTCCAGCGCCTCGAGGAGCAGCGGCACGGCCACCTCCTCTCCCAGCAGCAGCAGCTCGCGAGCGGCGAAGCCCGCCTCCGCTGGCTCGAGGTCGAGGCGTCGGAGCTCATCCACCAGCCAGGCACGCGAGGCCTCGGCCTGCTGCGCGAACGCGGCGCCGGGTCCCCAGCCCAGGACGAGGCGCGTGAGCAGCACGCGGCAGGGGCCGTCGAGCCCGGCATGCACCCGCTCCAGACGGCGCAGCCCCGGAGCATCCAGAGCCGGCCCCTGACCGCGCCCACTCGCCACGAACCCCTCGAGGATCGCCCGCGCCAGCTCGGGCACGGCGTCCGGCAGGGCCTCCAGCAGCTCGACCCGCTCCGCCGGGTCCCCGAACTCGGCCTCGTGGTTGGTCACCCGCGTCACCACGCGCCCGAGCTCGCCACCGAGCACCGGCGGGGCGAGCGGCTCCAGCACGAGGTCGTCGAACCAGGCCTCTCCCTTGGAGAAGCCCCACCCGCCGAACAGGGCGTTGATCGTCACGTCGGCGCGACCGTCCGCCGTGAACTCGGTCACCACCTGGCGCCAGCCGGTGCCAGGACCGAGGCCCTCCGTGCGGGTGTCCTCCGTCCCCTGCACCTCGTGGACGTTCAGCTGGACCCCGCGCCCCGTGTGGCGGTCGAAGTCGGCAGCGGTCTGGACC
>WTJQ01000185.1 GCA_011524785.1 Planctomycetota bacterium
CACCCCCTCGGGGCCCGCGAGCGCCAGGCGCGCCTCGCCCGGGGTCACCGCGGCTATGTCCGGCTGAGCCTCCTCGGCCGTCGCGAGGTCCGCGCCAGCGCGCTCCGAGTCCGCCGCGCCGGCGGGGTCGAGTGCCAAGGGAGCGGCGCCGCGGCCCGCCTCCTCCGCCGTCAGGACCACCCCCACCACGAGCGCGATCAGGAGCGCGAGGCCGAGGGCGAACCGAGTGCGAGAGTCCATGGGGAGGGCGCGCGCGGCACGCGCGCGAAGGGCCAGCCTAGGCGCTGCCCGCCTCGCCGCGTGCAAACGCTCCGTAGCACGTGCCCTCGAGGTTGAAGACCTGAACGCGGCGCCCGTCCCGGTCGAGCAGGACGACTCGCGTCCGGCGATCGTCCTCGCCCGGGACGCACACGAGCCCGGTCGGGTAGGCCACGCTGCCCTCGTCCTCGCCGGCGGCCGCGAGGCAGCCCTCGATGGCGCCGTCACGGTCGAGGGACAGCACCGCGCCGCCCTCGCCCTCCCAGCAGACGATCGGCCGGCCGCCGGGCGCGGCGGCCACCGCAGTGGGGCGCGCCTCGCCCAGCTCGGGGAGGGGGATCGCGTAGTGGAACTCGAGCCCGCGGAACACCTGGAGGCGGCGGCGCCCTGCCTCGAGGACCCAGGTCTCGTCGCCCGCGAACTCGACGCCGACCACGTCCTCGAAGCGGCCCTCGGGATCGCCGAGCGGCCGCAGGGATACCGACCGGCCGCTGGCCGGGGACAGCACCTCGACCGCGTGGCGACGACGGCCCGCCGAGGCCACCGCCACCAGGAGCTCGTCGTCGGAGCCCCGCACGGCCACCCCGCTGGGGCGTCCGAGCGCGCCACGCGCGTCGGCACCGCCGGCAGGGACCTGGGCCACCTGCTGGCCGAAGACGCTGAAGGTCCGCAGGCAGCGCCCCTCCCCGTCCGCGACCCACAGGCGCCGATCGACGTCGACGGCCAGCCCGCTCACGCTGGACCGGCCGCGCGTCTCGTCGCAGAAGGCGAGGCTGCCGTCGAGGGGGCGTCCGTCCAGGTCGAAGGCGCACACGCGCGCGGTCCGCGCGTGGGATCCGACGAACAGCACGCCGTTGCGCTCCGCGAGGGCACCACTCACGGATGTGAGTCTAGGTCGCCCGGGGGGGTCACCCCGCGGGGACGAGATCGAGCAGGACCACCTCCGCGGGAGCGCGCCAGCGCAGGGGCGCGCCGACCACGCCGAGCCCCCGGCTGACGACCAGGCGCGTCGGGCCCAGCTGCACGCGCGTGCCGGGATGACGCGGGCCGAGGGTCCGCAGGAGCGGCAGGTCCAGCTGGCGCCCGTGGGTGTGACCGGAGAGGACGGCCAGGCAGCCGGTACGGACGAGGCCGGGAGCCGCCGAGGGGTTGTGACACAGGCAGACCTCGGCCGCGTGCGCCGGAATGGTCTCTCGCGCGGCCTCGGGGTCGACCAGCCGGCCCTCCTCCGGATCCTCGACGCCGCTGATCCAGAGGGGCAGCGAGCCGAGCCGCGCCGCGGCGTTCCGCAGGAACGTCCAGCCGCGGGGAGCGAGCTCCTGAACGAGGGCCTGCTCACGGCGCCCCCGGTAGTCGTGGTTCCCGAACACCGCGAAGGCCCCGAGAGGGGCTGCCCGCGCGAGGCGCCCCAGGGGCTCGCCGAGGGCCACGCCGGCCTCGATCTCGTGGGCGATGAAGTCGCCGGTCACCACGACCACGTCCGGTCGCGCCGCGAGGACGCGGTCGATCACGGGCTCGAGGCTGGCGGCGTCGAAGAGGCTGCCAGCGTGCAGGTCCGAGAGCTGAGCGATCCGCACGCGCGGTCGCCCCTGCAGATCGAGCTCGGGGGGAAGCTCCACGCGCTCCTCGCGCAGTGTCAGCCTCGAGGGGGCGAGCCACCGCCACGCGTACAGCCGGCGCCCCCCCAGCGCGGCGGCCGTCGCCTCGACGAGATCGAACAGGGCCAGCCGGCCCTTGGAGTGGCGGCGGACGGGCTGCCGGACCGGGTTCGAGGAGGAGGACATGGCGAGGCGTGCGCTGGGTCGGTTCCTGAACGACTGGCGCTCAGTCGGCCGAGAGCTCGAGGACGGCGCGCTCGCCGGGCGCCAGGGCCTGCGCCCGCGTTGCGCTGCGCAGGTTCACCACGCCCCGGACGCACTCGACCTCGAGCCCTGCGTCGAGCGCGCGTGCCTGCGCGGCAGCGCCCTCCTCCAGGACGGCGACCCCCGCGTCCACGCGCAGCCGCCCGGGCCCGTCGACCTCGACGCGCCCCTCCAGCAGCGTCACCGTCAGCGGCTCCGCGGCATCGAGGCTGAACTCGAGCGGATGGCTCCCCGTGAGCGTGGTCGTGCCGGTGGCGAGCTGGACCTGCGCCCCGGGCTCGAGCCGGACCAGGGCGCCCAACGCGACGGGCGCGCTCTCCCCCTCGCCGAGGCGCGCCCCCTGGAGGAGGAGCTGGCCGACCTCGACGCGAATGCGCGGCCCGGATGCGACGCGCTCCTGGAGCGCGATGCGCAGGAGGCCCAGCAGGCCGAGCGGCACGAGGATCCGCGCGAGCACCCCCGGTCGCAGCCACGGCCGCGGGGCCGCGGCGTCCCCGAGGGCGCGGGTCCGCCGCACCGCCGAGCGGATCGCCTCGTGCTCGGCCTCCTCCCGGCGCCGCGCGCGCGCGCCGTCCGCCGCCGCGCCCACGGTCGCCTCGAGCGTCGCGCGGCACGCCTCGCAGTCCTGCAGGTGCTGGCGCAGGGCCGCGCGCTCGGCCTCCTCGAGGGTCCCGAGGGCTTGCCGAGCCAGCAGGGGGGCCGCCCCCGCGCAGTCGAGGTCCGCTTCGCTCACCTCCCCCTCTTCGTCCGGACGCGGGCCGGGCTGAACCGCCGCGCGGCCCCTCGTCAGCCTCCCTGCGATCAGTCCTCGGCCAGGGGACCGGAGGCCGCCCCCCGGATGCGCCCCAGGGCCTCCTCACGGCCGAGGAGGTCGATGATCTCGAAGAGGTCCGGCCCGCCGGGCTGCCCCGTGAGGGCACAGCGCAGGGGCTGGAACAGCGCGCCGATCTTGATGCCCTGCTCCCCCAGCCACTCCTTGGCGGCCGCCGCGCGCTCGGCGGCGGGCTCCTCCGGACGTGCCTCGAGCCAGGCCGCGAACGCCGCGAGGTGGCTCAGGCGGTCCGCGTGCTTGCGAGCTCCCTTGAGCGCCTTCGGATCCAGCTCGAGCTCGCTCGCCCCCACGAAGTAGGGACGCAGCCAGTCGGCGGCGTCGGCGTAGAGCGTCAGCCGCTCCTGGACCGCGCCGCACGCGCGCACGAACCAGTCCCAGCGCTCCCGCACGGCCTCCTCGGTCGCGAGCCCGGCGTCGGCGACGAACGGGAGGCAATGCTCGGCCAGCGCGGCCGGCTCCTCCTGGCGCAGGTACTCGCCGGCCAGCCAGCGGAACTTGTCCGGGTCGAACACGGCGCCGGCCTTCGACACGGCGCCGGGCTCGAACGCCTCGACCAGTTGCTGCAGGCTGAAGACCTCCGTCTCGCCATCGAGTGCCCAGCCCTGGAGGGCCAGGAAGTTCTGGATGGCCTCGCGCGGGTAGCCGTTCGCCCGGTAGTCGCCGAGGCTGGTGTCACCGCTGCGCTTGCTGAGCTTGCGGCGGTCCTTGCCGAGGAGCAGCGGCAGGTGACCGAAGGCCGGCGTCTCGGCCCCGAGCGCGGCGTAGAGCAGCAGCTGCTTGGGCGTGTTGACGAGGTGCTCCTCGCCCCGGAAGACGTGGGTGATCCCCATCGCGAGGTCGTCGCAGACCACCGTGAAGTTGTAGGTGGGCATCCCGCCGCCGCGGCGCACGAGCACCCAGTCGTCGACCTCGTCGTGCGGGATGGACACCTCGCCGCGGATCAGGTCGGTGAACGCGGTCGAGCCGTCGGGGATCCGGAAGCGCACCGCGAACGGCTCTCCGGCGTCGGCACGACGGGCGCTCTCCTCCGGGGCCAGGTCTCGATCGTCCCCGCGGTAGGCGAGGCGCTGCTTGCGCGCCTCCTGCTCGGCGCGCCAGGCCTCCTGCTGCTCCGGCGTGGAGAAGTCGCGGTAGACCAGCCCCTGCTCGAACAGCTGCTCGAGGACGGCGTCGTAGGACGCTCGCCGCTGGCTCTGGAAGTAGGGCTCGTGCGGGCCGCCCCGGTCCGGACCCTCGTCCCAGTCCAGGCCCAGCCACGCCAGCCCCTCGAGGATCGCGTCCAGGGACTCCTGGGTGTTGCGCTCGGTGTCGGTGTCCTCGATGCGAAGCAGGAACTGCCCCCCCCGGCCGCGCGCGAAGGCCCAGTTGAAGAGCGCGGTGCGGCAGAGGCCGAGGTGGACGGAGCCCGTGGGGCTGGGGGCGATGCGGACGCGGACGGTCACGGGAGGTGCGAGGGCTGAGGGACTCGGGCCGGGGAGCGGGCGCCGAGGATAGGCCCCGGGATCCCCCGCGAGGGTCCCCGGTCGGGCTCTACAGTCGGGGCATGGCCATCGGTCCCCTCGACCCCGAGCTCGTCCGTCGCCTGCCCAAGGTGTCGCTGCACGACCACCTCGACGGCAGCGTGCGGCCGAGCACCCTGCTCGAGCTGGCCGAGGCCCGAGGCTACGAGGAACTGCCGACCTCCGACCCCGGTGCCCTCGGCGAGTGGTTCCGGCGCGGTGCCGACCGCGGCAGCCTCGCCCTCTACCTCGAGGGCTTCCGCCACACGATCGCGCTGCTTCAGGACGCGGCCGCCCTCGAGCGCGTCGCGTTCGAGTACGCGGAGGACCTCGCGGCCGACGGCGTCGTCTACGCGGAGGTCCGCTTCGCCCCGCACTTCCACACTGCCGGGGGACTTGGTCTGGAC
>WTJQ01000003.1 GCA_011524785.1 Planctomycetota bacterium
GGGGGAGGGGGGTCGCTCCGCCGTTGGGGAACACGTGCAGCTCGCCCAGCTGGTCGCGGAAGAAGACCTGGGGGCCACCCGGGTGCCCCTGCGCGAAGACCGGGTTCTCGCGGGTGCGCTGGTTGCCCCAGACCTCGCGGCCGTCCGGCAGCTCGAAGCCGATCAGCATCCAGTCGCGGCTGTCGCTGGAGTCCTGGGTGTTGTCCCCGAGGACCACGTAGCTGTCCTCGGGGATGTCCCACGAGGTCACCTTCTGGTCGTCGGTGTAGTAGATGTCGCGCGCGATGGAGACGCTGCGGAAGGCCGCGCCGCCGTCCGCCGTCGCGAAGCGCACCCCTGACCGGATGAGGTCCGCCTGGGGGACCTGCTGGAGCTCCTCGGAGGCGACGAGCTCCCCGTCGACGGTGACCTCGAGCAGGTCGTCCACGTTGCGGAGCTCGACCTCGACCGAGTCCCCCGGGCCCAGGCTGGTGATGCCGTCGAGGGGGATGCGGCGCCGCAGGGACTCGTCGCGGGTGTGGGTCAGGGCGAGGCGGGCGCGGGTCCCCTCGATCGCCGCCGGGCCGGGCAGCTCGAGGGCGTAGACCCAGTCGCCCTCCAGCAGCTCGAGGCGCGCCAGGCGGCAGTCGGCCGCGGGCTCGACCTCGCAGGCGAGGCGCAGGTCACCGACCCGGAAGCGGCTGGAGCCGGCCGGCTTCGACTTCACGACCTGGGCGAGCTTGCCGGGATAGCCGTCCGCGTATCGGTCCACCACGGCGCTCGTGGCGCGCGGGAAGCGGGCCTCGCCCTCGCCGCTCACGACGAGGTCGCCCTCCGCCCCCTCGGACCAGTCCCCGGTGAGGGTCCACTTGCCGCCGTGCTCGAGCTCCTTCAGCTGCGTGTCCTGCAGCGCCCGGGGCTTGCGGAGGATGCTCCACGGCTCGCTGGCGTCCGCGCGCGTGAAGAGGTCCCCGTCCTCGATCCTCAGCTCCTCGCCGGGCATGCCGACGATGCGCTTGATGAAGTTCTTGGAGCTGTCGAGGGGGTAGCGGAAGACCGCGATCTCCCAGCGCTCCGGGTCGCGGAAGCGGTACGAGAGCTTGTCGACGATGACCCGGTCGAAGACGCCGCCACCCTTGCCGTCGCTCCAGCCCATCAGGGTGGGCTGCATGGAGCCGGTCGGGATCTTGTACGCCTCGAGGACGAAGTACTTGAAGAGCACGATGACGATCACCGAGACGGTGATCGCCTCGATGTTCTCGCGCCAGGGACGCCCGTCACCCTTCTTGCCGCTCTTGCTCCGCGCCACGTCGGTCTCCGTGAGGCCCCGAGCCTACGACTTCTCGTCCCCGCCGAGCACCGACAGGAAGGCCTTCTGCGGGATGTCCACGTTGCCGATCTGGCGCATCTTGCGCTTGCCGGCCTTCTGCTTCTCCAGCAGCTTGCGCTTCCGGCTGATGTCGCCGCCGTAGCACTTGGCCGTGACGTCCTTGCGGAGCGGGGCGATCGACTCGCGGGCGAGGATGCGGGAGCCCACCCCGGCCTGGAGCCGGACCTCGAAGAGGTGCCGGGGGATCTCCTTGCGGAGCTTCTTCAGGGCGGCACGCCCGCGGACCTCGGCGCGGCTCTTGTGGACGATCGACGAGAGGGCGTCGACCTCCTTGCCGTTCACGAGGATGACCAGCTTGACCAGGTCGTCCGCGTTGTAGCCGTTGAGGTCGTAGTTCAGGGTGCCGTAGCCCCGCGTGGCCGACTTCAGCTTGTCGTAGAAGTCGTACATGATCTCCGCGAGGGGGATGTCGAAGACCAGCTGCACGCGGGTGGGGGAGAGGTACTCCTGCCGCACGAACACCCCGCGGTGCTCGGTCGAGATGGTCATCATCGCGCCCACGTACTCCGTGGGCAGCAGCATCGAGCAGCGGACGATGGGCTCGAGGATCTCCTCGAACTTGTCCGGGCTCGGCAGGGCCCCGGGCGAGGAGATCATCTCCTCCTCGCCGTCCTTGTGCGTGATCTTGTAGGTGACCGACGGCGCGGTCTGGATCATGTCCAGGTCGTGCTCGCGCTCGAGCCGCTCCTGGATGATCTCCATGTGCAGCAGGCCGAGGAAGCCGCAGCGGAAGCCGAAGCCCAGGGCGTCGGAGGTGACGGGCTCGTAGGAGAAGGAGCTGTCGGACAGCAGCAGGGTCTCGAGCGCGTCGCGCATCTCCTCGAACTCACCCGGACTCGTCGGGTAGAAGTCCGCGTAGACCATGTGCTTCGGCAGGCGGTAGCCGGGCAGCATCCCCTCGGCGGGGATCCCGGACAGGGTCATCGTGTCCCCGACGCGCACGTCGCCCAGGGTCTTGATGTTGGAGACGAAGTAGCCGACCTCGCCGGGACCGAGCTCCTCGCAGGCGTTCATCTTCGGCGTGAAGCGCCCGATCTCGACCGCGTCGTAGGTGGTCTTGGTGCCCATCATGAGCACCTTGTCCTTGCGCTTGAGCGTGCCCTGGAAGACCCGCAGGTAGACGATGACGCCGCGGTACTCGTCGTAGACCGCGTCGAAGATCAGGGCCTGGAGGGGGGCGCTCGCGTCGCCCACCGGGGGCGGGATGCGCTCGATGATCGCGTCCAGCACCGCGGGCACGCCGACCCCGGTCTTGGCCGAGACCGGCCACGTCTCGGTGGCGTCGATGCCCAGGGAGTTCTCGATCTCCTCGGCGACCTCCTCCGGGCGTGCGTGCGCCAGGTCGACCTTGTTCAGGACCGGGATGATCTCGAGGTCGGCCTCGATGGCGAGGTACGCGTTGGCGACCGTCTGCGCCTCGACCCCCTGGGAGGCGTCGACCAGCAGCAGGGCCCCCTCACAGGCCTGCATCGACTTCTCGACCTCGTAGTTGAAGTCCACGTGGCCCGGGGTGTCGATCAGGTTGAGCTGGTAGGTGGTCCCCTCCTTCTCGTACTCGACCGTGACCGCGTGGGCCTTGATGGTGATGCCCCGCTCGCGCTCCAGGTCCATGTCGTCGAGCAGCTGCGCCTTCATCTCGCGCTTCTGCACGGCCCCGGTCACCTCGAGGATGCGGTCCGCGAGCGTCGACTTGCCGTGGTCGATGTGCGCGATGATCGAGAAGTTGCGGATGTTCTTCGTGTCCACGATCAGCGCTCCTGCAGCTGGGGGAGGGCCTCGGCGAGGGCGCGCAGGGCGCGCCCGCGGTGGCTGACGGCGGCCTTCTCGTCCTGGGCGAGGGTCGCGAAGCAGCGGCCGGTCTGGGGCAGGTCCGGCTCGGTGAAGAGGAAGAGCGGGTCATAGCCGAAGCCGCCCTCGCCCTCCTCCGCGTGCAGGATGCGGCCGTGCGTCCGCTCCTCGAAGGTGGCCACGACCGCGCCGGCGGGGTCCGCCAGGACGAGGGCGCACACGAACGCGCCGCCGCGCTCCGCGTCCGGGACCTCCGCCAGCTCGCGCAGGAGCTTGGCGTTGTTCCCCGCGTCGTCCCCGTGGGTGCCCGCGTAGCGCGCGCTGTGGATGCCGGGCGCGCCGCCGAGCGCGTCCACGCACAGGCCCGAGTCGTCGGCCAGGGCCCAGCGTCCGGCATGGCGCGCCGCCGAGACGGCCTTCTTGGCGGCGTTGGCCTCGAAGGTGTCGCCGTCCTCCTCGACCTCGGGCAGGCCGCCCACGTCGGAGGGCGTCAGCACGGTCACGCCGAGCGGCTCCAGCATGGCGCGGAGCTCCGCGACCTTGTGCGCGTTGCCGGTGGCGAGGAGCAGCTCCATGGTCTCAGGCCAGCGCCGCCTTCTGGGCCTCGAAGATGCTGCGGATCCCACCCTCGCCGAGCTCCAGCATGCGGTCGAGCTCGCTCCGGTCGAACGGGGCGCCCTCGGCGGCCCCCTGGACCTCCACGAAGCGGCCGCTGCCGGTCATGACCAGGTTCATGTCGGTCTCGGCCTTGCTGTCCTCGGGGTAGTCGAGGTCGCACACCGGGGTCCCGTCGACGACGCCGACGCTCACCGCGCCGAGCTGGTCCATCAGGGGCCACTCCCGCAGGAGCCGCTTGCCGTCCATCCAGGTCAGCGCGTCATGGATCGCGAGCCAGGCGCCGCTGATCGAGGTCGTCCGCGTCCCGCCGTCGGCCTGCAGCACGTCGCAGTCCACCCAGAGCGTCCGCTCGGGCATGCGCTTGAGGTCCACGACCGCGCGGAGCGCGCGTCCGATCAGGCGCTGGATCTCGACCGAACGCCCATCGACCTTGCCCGCGCGGTCCCGGGGCTTCCGGCCGGGGGTGGAGGAGGGCAGCATCGAGTACTCGGCCGTCAGCCAGCCCTGGCCCTTGCCCTTGAGGAAGTGGGGGACGCCGTCGGTCACCGTCGCGGTGCACAGCACCCGGGTGCGCCCGAAGCAGGCCAGGACCGAGCCCTGGGAGTGCTCGGTGAACCCGCGCTCGAAGCGCACGGGGCGAAGATCCTCGGGTTGGCGTCCGTCGTGGCGACTCATGGCACTCTCGGCAAGCCCGAGATCATAGCCCGCTCCCAGCGCCTCACGACGGCGATTCGCGGGGCTCCTGGGGCGCGAGGCGGACGCCCTGGACGTGAGCTGCGACGAGGCGCTGCACCCCCTTCGCCGTCTCGAGGACGAGCCGTGCTCCGTCCGCCACGTCGAGCCCATGGAGGTCCCCCTCGAGGCGCTGCTTGCCCTGGACGACCTCCACTCTCTGCCCCAGCAGGCCCGCGGCCTCGAGGAAGGCACGCCCCTCCTCCAGCGGCTGGTGCGCAGCTGCCTCGAGGCGCGCTGCCAGGGCGCTCGACAGCGGCTCCGCGAGGTCGAGCGGGCGCGCCGCGTGGCCGAGGAGGGCGAGGCTCGTGACCAAGCGCTCCGCGGTGAGGGAGCGCGGGAAC
>WTJQ01000430.1 GCA_011524785.1 Planctomycetota bacterium
GCCGCCATCGTCGTGGTGGCCTTGCTCTCGACCCAGGAACCTGGAGGCGTGGACCCCCTGGCAGGGGACGGGGCCCGTGGAGGGAGGGTGACCGAGGGACCGCGGGGCCCCGCGAACCTCGCCGCCCAGGGCGCTGACTCCGGTGCGGGGGCCGCGGGCGGCTCGAGCAGCTCCGCCGCCCGGAGCGAGGGCACCGGCTCTCGCGCGGCCGCCACCGAGCTGCTGCTGGGCGCGGTGGCCGAGGGTGAGTTCCAGGTCGTGGTCCGGAACCCCAAGAGCAAGACCGCCTTCCGCACGGCGGAGGTCCTCATGATCGACCGCTCCTCGATGGGGCAGGCGTGGACCAAGGCGATCTCCGAGGCGGGAGGCGTGCGTCAGCTCATGCGGGGCAGCGGGACTCGCTTCCAGTGCGACGAGCAGGGCGTTGCCGTCGTGCCGCAGATCCTGAACGGCGTGGTCTATGCGTACGAGGACGGCTACGAGGGATGGTTCGAGTGGATCGGCCCGATCGAGGGTCCGCTGCACCTGGACATGAAGCCCGCGGTCGACCTGCAGGTGCGCGTCGTCGATCCCTCGGGCCAGCCGGTCCCCAACGTCCCCGTCGTGATCTGCGTGCGGGACTGGGACAATCCGCGTGCCCTGATGGAGACGTCCACCGTGACGCCCACCGGGATCGCGAGCTTCCGCCGCATGGAGGCCGCACTCGGGAACCGCTCCACGAACCAGTCCTATGCGGTTCGCCTCGGGATCCCGCTCGCACGGGCGGAGATGCTGCCGATCGACCTCGCGTCCCTGCCCACGACCCCGCTGCAGCTGACGCGTCCGGCGGCCGGCCGGCTCATGGTCAAGGTCGTCGACGCGGAGGGCAACCAGGTCCCTCGCGCGGACATCTGCCTGGGCTCGCTCAAGAACAACCCGCTCGACCCGAGCCAGGAGATCTTCGAGGTCGAGGCCGCCCGGCTCGCGACCAGCGGCTTCGCCCGCTTCGAGTCCGTCCCGGTGGGCTCGCGCCCCATGATCCGCGTGTCCGGCGACCAGGAGCTGCAGGACCTCATCAAGGAGGTCGAGGCGCCGCCGGGCGAGGCTCAATCCCTCGAGGTCACTCTCGTGTGGGACACCCTGGCGCCGGTCCTCGTGGGGCGTGCCCTCGACAGCGCCGGCAACCCGATCGCGGAGCGGACGGGGCGCCTGCAGCTGACCCAGGACGGAGTCTCGAAGGGCGGCGGCCCGCTCCAGACCGATGGGGAGGGGCGCTTCCGCGTGCCGCTCCGCTCGGCGTGGAAGCTCGGCTCCTCGCGCCGCGCGCGCCTGGAGCTCTTCCCCCTCCCCGGCTCCGCGCCGCTCCTCGCGGAGGTGGACCTGTCCTTCGTGCTCAAGCCGGGCGACAACAGCGTCGGCGACGTCGTGATGCGTGGCCTGCCGCTGCTGGCGTCGGGCGTCTGCATGGGCCCGAACGGGCCCGTCGAGGGGGTCCAGGTGCGTCTGGTCGCCAAGCGCATGACCAAGGTCGGCGCCGAGTGGAGCCCGGTCGGCTCCCTGATGGCCTCGTCCAACCTGCAGGGCGAGTTCGAGCTCTGGGGCGAGCTGGAGGGCGACGGGCCCTTCGGTGTCAGTGGCCGGCGGCGTGGGTTCCAGCTCGCGATCCTGGACGACGTGGCCCCGCCCATCACCGGCGTCACGCTCCAGATGGAGCCCGGGGAGGAGGACCTGAGCTCGATGCGGAGCGGCAAGACCAGCCGGCCGCGCGAGCAGCCCGCGCCCGTCATCCTCTCCCCCGAGGAGAAGGCTCGCGTTCGCGGTGCCGAGCGCGGCGGCCGGCGCTGACCGCGGGCCGCGCGAGGCTCCTGCCCTGACCGGGATCGGAGCCGCGGCCGGCGCTGCGGCCATGACCAGCCTCGATCGGGCCCGGGCAGGCGCCTGCCTCCCGGGGCGGTCCTGAGCTCAGCCGCGCGGGGAGTCCCCCGCCCGGCCGCGAGGGCCGGCAGCCCCTCGGCAGCACGGGGAGGGCGGCCGCGCGCCCAGGCACGCCGCCGTCGAAGGGGGCTGGCACGTGGGGCGCCCTTCCACACCCGCTCCGTACACCGGGCCACGGGGCCGCTCGCTAGCATGGCGCGCGAGTGATCCCCATGACTGCCCTCCGCTCCCTCGCCCTCGCGGCCTGCATCGCCGCCCCCTCGTTCGCAGCCCCTCACCCGCAGGAGAGCGAGGCCCTGAGCCGCGGCCTGGAGGCGATCCAGCCGGGGCGCCTCGAGGCCGACCTCATGTACCTCGCCTGTGACGAGATGCGTGGGCGCGACACGCCCTCCAACGAGCAGCGCCTCGCCGCGCGCTTCCTCGTCAACCGCGTCACGCGCCTCGGCCTCCAGCCGGGCGGACGCTACGGATACCTGAGCGAGTACCCGCTCGACTGGAAGCAGGTGGACGAGGAGGCCTCGTTCCTCGAGGTGGGGGAGACCCGCCTCGCCTTCGGAAGGCACTACGTGTTCCCGCAGCTCGGGGACGTGGCCGACCTCGAGGCCGAGGGGGGCATGGTCTCCGTGGCCGAGGGTGGTGCCAACGATCTGCGCCGCGCCGACGTCATCGGCAAGTGGGCCGTGGCCCAGAACGACGGGGGCTCCCAGCGGCGCCTGGTGGCGCGTATCGAGGAGGCCGGGGCCGCCGGGCTCATCCTCCTGCCCAAGGCCGGTGACGACGTGCTCGGTCGTGCGGGGCGCGCTCTTGGCTGGATGCGCGACGGTCGGTTGCAGGGCATCCGCGAGGTCGGGCTGCCCACGGTCGTCCTGACCCAGGCGGGGGCTGGCGCCTTCCTGGCCGCCTGTGGCGCCGACGAGCTGCCCGCCGCCGGCAAGGCCCTGCGCGGGACGGCTCGCGAGGTGCGTCGCCTGACCCACCCCAGGGGCTACCGCCACTTCGAGAACGTCGCGGCCTACTGGCCCGGCAGCGATCCCGAGCTCTCCAAGGAGGTCCTCATCGTCAGCGCCCACTACGACCACGTGGGCGTGGGGGGCGGCCGGGTCTACAACGGCGCGGACGACAACGGCTCGGGCACCACGGGCCTGCTGGGCATCGCCGAGGCCCTCGCCGCCTACGGGCCGATGCAGCGCTCCGTGCTCTTGCTCTGGGTCTCCGGGGAGGAGAAGGGCCTGCTCGGCTCGCGCGCCTGGACCCTGCGGCCGTGGCTGCCCGAGGGCTGCCGCCCCGTGGCCAACATCAACATCGACATGATCGGGCGCAACGCTCCCGACGAGCTGCTCATCACGCCCACCAAGAGCGGGAGCGTGGCGAAGGAGTACAACGCCCTCGTCCGGATGGCCGAGGCAGCCGGTCCGAAGGAGGGCTTCCGCTCCTTCAAGAGTGCCGACGAGTACTGGCGCCGCAGCGACCACATGAACTTCGCGGACAACCTCGGCCTGCCGGTGACCTTCCTGTTCGCCGACGTCCACGAGGACTACCACAAGCCGACCGACGATCCCTTCAAGATCGACTACGACAAGATGAGCCGCATCGCGCGCCTCGTCCTGCGCGTGCTGGACGGGCTCCAGGAGCCTGAGCTGGAGCTCTCGCCGCGCCCGATCCCGGACCAGGCCGCCTTCGAGGCGCAGATGCGGAGGGGCATGGCGATGGACGACCTCGAGCGCCTGCGCCTGGGCTGTGACCTCTTCGCGCGAGCCGAGGGCCGCATGCCGCGCAGCCTCGACGAGCTGCGCCGCTCGGAGGCGTGGACGACCAGCGCTCTCGAGCGCCCTGGCCTCGAGGAGGACCCCTGGGGCCGGAAGTACCGCCTCGCGGACGACGGGGGCGCGTGCGTGCTCACCTCCCTCGGCGCCGACGGCCGCGAGGGCGGCGAGGGCGAGGACGAGGACGTCGAGGTCCGCTGAGGTCGGCCGAGGCGGGGCCCCTGCGTCAGTGGGGGATCCGCCCGCCCAGGGGCCAGGGCCTCAGGGCTCCCTCAGCACGACCACGTCGTCGATCCGCCACTCGGTGGCGAGGGTGAAGGCCTCGACGTCGGCCGCGACGACCTCGCCAGCCGGCACCCAGCCGAAGAGCAGGCCCTGGGCGGGGTCCAGGCTCAGGTGCTCCGTCAGGTCCTCGAGGGGCTCCGAGAGGGCGCGGCGGCCGCCCGCCCGGACCTCCATGTAAGCCTCCCGGCGCATCCGCAGGCCCACGCGCAGGTCGCGCCAGCTGGCCCAGACCACGGCCTCTTCGGGCCCCGAGGCAGGGTCCAGCCGGGCCTCGGCATGGGCCAGGGCCCACTTCAGGAGCGGCTCCTCGTCGATGAGCGCGTCGCGGAACTCGCGGTAGCCGACCTGGCTGACCCCGTTGCGAGCCTTCCAGCCAGCTCCGAAACACCGGTACTCCGCCTCCAACAGGTCCGCTCGAAGGGCCGTACGGAAGGCCTGGAAGGTCGCGAGGGGGCTCTGGAGCCCCTCACGCCATGCCTCCCAGACCTCAGCGGGTTCGGGTGCAGTCACGATGCAACCCGAGCCGACAAGAGAGAGTCCCAGAAGTGTCGGGATCAGCAGGTGCTCACGGGCACCTGCTCCCCGGACCCTCCTCCGAATCGCTCCCCGAACCGTCATCGCGCCGATCTCCGCGAGGCCCTGCCTCGCGGTCGCACCCTAACGACTCCCCTGCTCCCAGACCCCTCCCAGGACCCGATTAGGCTCCGCCTTGCTCCGGGGACCCCAGAGGACCTGGAGCAACGTCCCCCCGGCACACGGGGAGGGCACCCCACCCCTCCGAACCGACCCATGACCCTTCGCAGCCTCGCGCTCGGGCTCCTCGCCCCCGCCCTGCTCCTGACGCCCTCGTCCGCGTCCGTCGCTCCCTCGGCCCCCGCTCCGGCG
>WTJQ01000460.1 GCA_011524785.1 Planctomycetota bacterium
GACAATCGCAGCATGAGCGCAGCACGCATCAGCTGGTGGGTCCCGGTCAGCCTCGCCCCTCTCCTGGCGGCGGCCGTGGCCGTGCGCGAGCACCCCTCGACCGCGCTCCCCGAGCCCTCGGCCGCCGTCGAGCTCGAGCGGGTCTTCCCCCGCCTCCGCTTCGAGCGCCCCGTCCTCGTCACGGGCGCGCAGGACGGGACCGACCGCCTCTTCGTCGTCGAGCAGGACGGCGTGATCCGGGTGTTCGACCAGGAGGACGATCCCGCCGAGAGCCGTGTGTTCCTCGACCTCCGCGCGAAGGTCTGCCGCAAGTTCAACGAGGAGGGCCTGCTGGGCCTCGCGTTCCACCCCGACTACCGGGAGAACGGCCTGTTCTTCGTGCACTACTCGTCGGCCGACCCGGACGAGGTCGGCGTGGTCGCGCGCTTCCAAGTGGACCCCGAGGACCCCGACCGCGCGGACCCCACCAGCGAGCAGGTCGTGCTCACCCAGCCGCAGCCCTGGCGCAACCACAACGGCGGCATGATCGCCTTCGGACCGGACGGCTACCTGTACATCAGCTTCGGTGACGGCGGCTCGGGGGGCGACCCCCAGGGCAACGGCCAGGACCCCTCCAACTGGATGGGCTCGATCCTGCGGATCGACGTGGACGCCGAGGGCGCGCCCTACGAGGTCCCCGCGGACAACCCGTTCGTGGGCGACGAGCGCTTCGCCCCGGAGACCTGGGCCTTCGGCCTGCGCAACGTCTGGCGCTTCTCGTTCGACCGCGAGACCGGCGACCTGTGGGCCGGGGACGTCGGGCAGAACCGGGTCGAGGAGGTCGACCTGATCGTGCGCGGCGGCAACTACGGCTGGCGCCGCTGGGAGGCCGACCGCCTCTTCGACGAGGGCACCGAGCTGCACTCCGGCGAGGCCATCGCACCGGTGGCCACCTACCCGCGCAGCGAGGGCATCTCGATCACGGGCGGCGTGGTCTACCGCGGCGCCCGCTACCCCGACATCCGCGGGGCCTACTACTACGCCGACTACGCCACCGGGAACCTGTGGCGCCTCACGCCCGACGGGTCCGGGGGCTGGGAGAACGAGCTGGCGGCGCGCACCGGCCGCAGCATCAGCTCCTTCGGGCAGGACGACGCGGGCGAGGTGTACGTGTGCAGCTTCGACGGCGGCCTCTACCGGCTCGTGCCCAGCGCCGCGCCGCACGCCCACCTCGCCTCCTGGCCTCGCCGCCTCTCCGAGACCGGGCTCTACCGCACGGGGGAGGACCGGGGGCCCGCCGACTCGCTGGAGCGCTACGAGGTCAACGCGGCCTTCTGGTCCGACGGCGCGGACAAGGACCGCTTCCTGCACCTGCCGGAGGGCACCGCCCTGACCATCACGGAGGAGGGCACGTGGGACGTCCCCGTGGGCGGGACGATCGTCAAGACCTTCAGCGCTCCGGGGCGGCGAGGCTCGCGCCAGATGCTGGAGACACGCCTGATCAAGCGGGTGGAGAGCGGCTGGGAGGCGGCGACCTATCTCTGGCAGGGGGACGACGCACGGCTCCTGCCGCAGGGCCGGCAGTTCGAGCGCTACACGCGGGCCGGCGTCACCACCTGGCACGCGCCCTCCTCGGCCGAGTGCGCGACCTGCCACGTGGAGAGCTCAGGCTTCGCCCTCGGCATCGAGACGAGCCAGCTCAACCGGACCGACGCGACCGGCCGCAACCAGATCGAGCGCTGGCTCGAGGAGGGCCTCGCGGTCGCCCCCGAGGGGCTCGACTGGAGGGCCGTCGCCCCGCGCTGTGACCCGCGCGACGAGGACGCGCCGCTCGACGCGCGCGCCCGCGCCTGGCTCGACACCAACTGCGCCATGTGCCACCAGCCCGGCGGCACCGGCAACGCCGCCATCGACCTGCGGCTCGCGACCCCGCTCGGGGACACCGGGCTGATCGACGGGCTACCGGGTCAGGGCGACTTCGGCCTCGAGGACGCGCGCCTGGTGGCGCCCGGCGCGCCCGAGCGGTCGGTCCTCCTGCACCGCGTCACGACCCTGGGCGACGGACGCATGCCGAACCTCGGCAGCCACGTGGTGGACGCCGAGGGGGCCGCACTCCTCGAGGCCTGGATCCGGTCGCTCTAGCGAGCCGACTCCACGCCGCGGCAACGGCGCCGGGGGCCCGTCAGCGCCCCCGGTCCACCGGCCAGAGGCTCACCAGGGCTCGACGAGCCCCGCGCGGATCTCCTGGGCGCGCGCGAGGAAGGCCTCGCTCGGCTCGAGGCCGAGCTCCACCAGCAGCAGGCAGGTCGCCACGAGGTCGTCGCAGCGCGGCCGGGCGTTGGGGTTCTGCGTGCCGGCCTCGAGGGCAGCCAGCAGGACCCGCTCGACCTCACCCTCCTCGCCGAGGTCGTGCCAGGCACGGGCCACGGCCCCGAGCACGTCGGCCCGGTCGATGTCGACGATGAGCTTCAGCTCCTCCTCGTAGGTCATCTCTGCCGCGCGCAGGCTCGAGAGGCCCGTCTCGTCCCCAGCCCGGGCCCGGAGGGCTCCCAGGTGGGCCATGAGGGGTATGCGCGTGTCGGGCGGCCAGTCGACCTGCCCATAGAGGTCCCAGGCCTGCTGAGCGAAGGCGAGCGCCTTCTCCAGGTCGCCGTGCCCCAGCGCCGCCTCACCGAAGGCCTGCAGCACCTCGAGCTGGACCCCGCGGGCGATCTTGCCCCCGTCCGCGCCAATGCGCGCCTCGATGGCGGTCAGCAGCTCGGCGTCGGCACCGGCGCCCGCATAGAGCTCGGCGAGGGCCAGCAGGACGCCCCGGACCTGGTCGAAGGTGCCCGTCTCGAGGACGGCGTCCGCCGACTCCAGGTAGGCACGCGCCTGGTCCCCCTCGAGGAGCCGCACTCGCTCGATCTCGACCGCCGCAAGGGACGAGGCCTCGAGGCCGGCCGCCATGGCGCTGGCCTCCTGCACCTGGCCCTGGGCCAGCTGCGCCTCGGCCACCGAGGCGAGCACCCGGTCGCGGCGCCAGATCTGATCCTTCGCCTCCTCCAGCTCCCGCGCAACGCCCAACGCCTGCTGCATCAGCGAGTCCACGAGCTCGCCCGCGCCGGCGCGAGCCCGAGCAGCCGCGACCTTGCCGTAGACGAGGCCGCGGCGCCAGTTCTCGATCTGACGCGCCTGCTCGGTCGCGACGTCCAGGCGACCGTAGGACACGTTCGCGAGGGCGACCCGCTCCTGGGCCCGAGAGCGGTTCTTGAGGTGCGGGTTGAGGGGGAACGCGCTGGCCGCATCGAAGGCGAGGTCCAGGAGCGTGACCTGAGCAGCGCTCAGCTCGGCAGCCCCCGAGGCCATCGAGTGCTCACTCGCGCCCTGAGTTGCCGCTGGCCGCTCGGTGGGCGCGCACGCAGCGAGGACCAAGGGGATGGACAGGGCGATCGCGAGGGTGCTGGGACGACGCATGGCGGCACGCGAGGAGGGGCTCACGGGGAGGATATGCGAGCGGGCACCCTCACGAAGAGGGTGCCCGCAGGCGCTGGAGTCAGGACTCTGCCCAACCCCGATCAGAGATCACTGGAAGGTGATCGAGACGGCGTTGGTGAAGTTCGACACCCCGCCGAGGTCGCGGTACCAGGCCGTGAAGTTGTAGGTGTCACCAGGCAGGACCGCGGGGGCGTTCGCCACCGGCCATGCGGACTGGAGGGGCACGGTGATCTCGAAGGAGCCCGCGGAGCCCGAGTTCTTGATCTGGCCCGGGCCGGTGAAGCGACCGATCGGGCCCCCGACGCAGAGGATGCCCGCGGAGACCGGGATGCTCGCTTGGTTGGGGCTCGTGACGAACAGGCCGAACTGCGACTGAGGCAGCTCGGTCGCCGTCAGGGTCAGGGTGTCGTCCGCGACGACGTCGGAACCCGTGGCGGTGATCACGCCCGTGGCACCGGTCGAGTTGGCGTTGGCCGAGCAGTACTCGGTGCCCAGGGTCTGGACGCCGGGGACGAACCCGAAGGAGCTGGCAGCGGACCAGCCCGCGAGCCAGTTCTCGCCCGGAGCGAAGGCGCCACGGTAGGCGACGTCCTCGTAGAAGGGCGTGCCGGCCGGGATGCTGCCGGCAGCGGTGAGTGCATCACCGGCCGCGGCGGGATCCAGGAAGGTGACCTGCTGCATGACCTTGCCACCGCGGACCACGGGAGCGGCACGCTGGATGTCGGTCACGGGGCTGGCGGCGGGCTCGAGGACGTTGTTGTTCGCGGCGTCGAAGACGTTGCGGGCGTTGGCCTCGGTGTAGGCGGAGCTGCTGGTGTTGTTGAAGAACACCGAGTCCGTCATCTCGATCAGGTTGCCGTTGAACTGCGCCCGGTAGAACGACTGCGGGTTCGCAGGCGCGTTGACCGTCGAGTAGCTGTTGTAGGGGGTGGTCCAGCGGGTGGGCCAGTCGAGGGTGCCGTTGAAGCCGTAGCCGTTGGCGCCGTCACCGTCGTCCCCGTCGAAGCGGACGACCTTCTCGCCGCAGTCCATGAAGATGCACTTGCGGTACTGGACGTTGGCGTTGTCACGCCAGGCCGTGAGGCCGTCCCCGTCGAAGGGCTGGCCGATGACGGTCATGTTGTAGAGCGCGGTCGTCGTGACGGGCTGCCAGTCGGAGTCCTCGGCACCGTCGACCTCGCAGGCGTTGTCGCCCACGCCCGAGCCCTGCGGGGCATCGGTGCTGAAGCCCTGGACGATGAGGCCGTACTGGGCGCGGCCGCGGAAGCCCTGGTCGACGTCGAGGCTGTCGTCCCCGACGTTCCAGATGCTGAAGTTGCGCATGTTGAACGTGCCGCCCCAGATCTCGATGCCGTCGTCGACGTTGTTCATGACCTCGACGTGGTT
>WTJQ01000380.1 GCA_011524785.1 Planctomycetota bacterium
AGGTCGCGGCCCGCGCCGGCGCGAACGAGCTGCTCGTCAAGATCGTGAACTACGGCGGGCCGGGCGGCGTCTACTTCCGCTTGGCGCGCGCGGGCTTCCCCGAGGCCGTGCTCGCAGCCCTGCGGGCGGAGCCCGGGGCTCGCTCCGAGGCCCAGCGCGCGGAGCTGGCTGCGTACCACCGGGCGCTCGATCCCACGCTGGAGGGACTGCGGACCGAGCTCGCGCGCCTCGACGGCGCGGCCGAGAGCGTGCGCATGCGCCCGCTGACCACCGCCATGGTCATGGAGGACCGCGCGATGCCGCGGCCGACCCACGTGCTGATGCGCGGGGCCTACGACCAGAAGGGAGCGCGCGTGGAGCCGGGGACCCCGGCCGCGCTGCCAGCCCTGCCCGCGGGCGCGCCCCCGAACCGGCTGGGCCTCGCCCGCTGGATCGCGGACCCGGGGCATCCCCTGACGGCGCGCGTGGCGGTCAACGCACTCTGGCAGCTGCTCTTCGGCTCCGGCCTCGTCGAGACGCCCGAGGACTTCGGGGTGCGCGGGGCGCTGCCGAGCCACCCGGAGCTCCTCGACTGGCTGGCCGCCGAGTTCGTTGCCAGCGGCTGGGACACGAAGGCCCTGGTGCGCCTGCTCGTGACCTCGGCCACCTATCGCCAGGCCTCGCGGGTCCCGGCGGCCCTGGCCGAGCGCGACCCCGGCAACCGCCTGCTCGCGCGCGGCCCGCGCTTCCGTCTGCAGGCCGAGCACATCCGCGACCTGGCCCTGGCCTCGAGCGGCCTGCTCGTACCGCAGGTCGGCGGGCCGAGCGCGCGGCCCTACCAGCCCGACGGGCTTTGGCGGGAGATGAGCCACTTCGGCAGCACCCCGGCCACCGAGCAGGTCTACGTCCAGGACCACGGCGACGGGCTCTACCGCAGAGGCATGTACACCATCTGGAAGCGCACCGTACCGCCGCCGATCATGGTCGCCTTCGACGCGCCCAACCGCGAGACGTGCGTGGTGCGCCGCGCGCGGACCAACACCCCGCTGCAGGCCCTCGCGCTGCTCAACGAGACAGGCTTCGTCGAGGCCACGCGGGCGCTGGCGCAGCGCGTGCTCCTCGAGGGGGGCGAGACCGACGCCGCGCGGCTCGAGCACCTGTTCCTGCTGGTCCTCGGGCGTGAGCCGCGCTTCGAGGAGCTGGTCGTCCTGGGCGAGGCCCTCGAGCGGGAGCGCGAGCGCTTCGCGGGGAGCCCGGCGGACGCGGAGGCGCTCCTGGCAGTGGGGGAGAGCGCCCGGAGCGACGCCCTCGCCGCGCCCGAGCACGCGGCCTGGACGGTGGTCTGCGGGACGGTCCTCAACCTGAGCGAGGCAGTGACGCGCGGATGAGCAGGATCCTCCGCAGGCAGCTCCTCACGGGGGCAAGCAGCCTCCTCGGGGGCGTTGCGCTCGGCCGGCTCGCGGAGCCGGGTGGGGACGCGCTGCTGCACTTCGCGCCGCGCGCCAAGCGCGTGGTCTACCTGTTCCAGTCGGGCGGGCCCTCGACCGTGGACCTGTTCGACTTCAAGCCCGTGATGCGCGACCTGCACGGGACCGAGCTGCCCGACTCCGTGCGTGGCGGGCAGCGGGTCACGGGGATGACCGCCGGCCAGGCGACGTTCCCGGTCCTCGACCCGCCCTTCGAGTTCCGCCAGCACGGCGAGTCGGGGGCCTGGGTGAGTGAGCTGCTTCCGTGGACCGCGCGGATCGCGGACAAGCTGTGCTTCCTGAAGGGCGTGCACACCGAGGCGATCAACCACGACCCGGCCATCACCGCGATCAACACGGGCTCCATGCAGCCGGGCAAGGCGAGCCTGGGGTCCTGGCTGAGCTGGGGCCTGGGGAGCGAGAACCGCGACCTGCCCGCGTACCTCGTGCTGCTCTCCCAGGGGACCGGCAAGGACCCGGGCCAGCCGCTCTTCTCGCGGCTGTGGGGCTCGGGCTTCCTCCCGCCGAGCCACCAGGGGGTGCAGCTGCGCCCGGGGGCCAACCCGGTCCTCTACCTCCAGAACCCGCCCGGCGTGGCGGCCGAGGCGCGGCGCGCGCAGCTGGACGACCTGGCGCGACTGAACGCGGGCTACGCGGCGCGCACGGGGGATCCCGAGGTCGAGGCGCGCATCGACCAGTACGAGATGGCGTACCGGATGCAGACCTCGGTGCCCGAGCTGACGGATCTCGCGAGCGAGCCCGAGAGCACCTTCGAGCTGTACGGCCCGGACGCGCGGCGTCCGGGGACCTATGCCGCGAACTGCCTGCTCGCGAGGCGGATGCTGGAGCGTGGCGTGCGGATGGTGCAGCTGTTCCACCGGGGCTGGGACCAGCACCTGAACCTCGACCGCGAGCTGCGCGCGCAGTCGAAGGACACCGACCAGGCGAGCGCGGCGCTCGTCGTGGACCTCGAGCGGCGCGGGCTGCTCGAGGACACCCTGGTCGTCTGGGGAGGGGAGTTCGGTCGCACGGTCTACAGCCAGGGGCGCCTCGGCGCGCCGGGCAGCGGGCGCGACCACCACGGCCGGTGCTTCACGGTGTGGATGGCCGGCGGCGGCGTGCGTCCGGGGATCACCCACGGCGAGACCGACGACTGGTCGTACAACGTGGTGCGCGGCGGCGTCCACGTGAACGACCTCAATGCCACCATCCTCCACCTGCTGGGCATCGACCACGAGCGCTTCACCTATCCGCACCTTGGGCTCGACCAGCGCCTGACGGGGGTCGAGGAGGCGCGCGTGGTGCACGAGGTCCTGGCCTGACGCCCCACGCGGCCCTCCATGGGGGCGTGCGAGGCATCCTCGGCGTTGGACATGAACTGGTGAGCGCTCGGGCCTGTGGCCTCTGAACGGGCGACCTACAGTTGGGTGCGCCCTCGCCGATCGCGGGGTACCGAACCCATGAGAACGACGACTCGACGCGCTATCGGCGCCGTGGCCGCATTGGCCCTGACGACCGCGGGCGCGGGGGCCCAGCAGCTCCTGAGCAAGAACATCAGCGTGGGTGGGGTCGCCAGGTCCTACCTCGTCTACCTGCCGGTCAACTTCGACCCGTCGGAGGCCATGCCGGCCATGTTCTTCTTCCACGGGGGCGGGGGCACGGCGAACGGCGGCCTGTTCGAGTGCGACCACCGTCCACTCGCGGACGCCGAGCGCTTCATCGCCGTGTACCCACAGGCCATCGACAGCGTCTCCGGGTCGAACTGCTGGGACTGCCTCGGGGACTACTACGGAGGGGTCGACGAGGTGGGCTTCCTGTCCGCGATGATCGACGCGCTGGAGGCCGACTACGCCATCGACACGCGCCGCGTCTACGCGGGGGGCTACTCGCTCGGCGGCAGCATCGTCTACGACTTCGCCGCCTACCTGCCCGACCGAGTCGCCGCGATCGCTCCGGTCGCTGCGAACATGTGGGAGTGGACCCTGAGCGACGTGAACTGGACGACCCCGGTCGCCTGCGTGCACCTCCTCGGGACCAACGACTTCTACGCGCCGTACAACGGCAACGCCTACAGCATCTCCACCGACGATCAGAACGCGCACTTCGTCGGGCTCAACGGGGCCGAGGCGAGCCCGACCGTCGAGAGCCTGGGCGGCAACGTCACGCGCTACACCTGGGCGCCGGGCACCGGCTGCCATGGGCACCAGCACATCGTGCGACAGGGCGGTGGTCACGATGCGCCCGCGGACTACGCGGCAGGGCCCCAGTGGCTCTGGGACTTCGTCTCCCAGTACGACATCGACGGCGTCATCGGCTGCTCCGGGCCCTCGACCTACTGCCAGACCGCTCCGAACTCGAGCGGCACTGGCGCGCTGATCGGGTGGAGCGGTTCGACGAGCGTCTCCGCCAACGACCTCACGCTGCTGGTCGACGGGGCGACGCCGGGGCTCCCGGGCCTCTTCTTCTTCGGGCCGGGGCAGACGCTGACGCCGTTCGGCGCGGGCTTCCGGTGCGTGGACGGGCAGCTCTCGAGGCTGCCGGTCGTGTTCTGCGACTCGGCGGGCTCCGCTGCCTACGCGCTCGATCTGACCAACCCCGCCCTGCCGACCGCCGGGATCGCCGTGGGGGAGACCTGGAACTTCCAGTTCTGGTACCGGGACCCCCAGGACCCGGTGGCGCCCTTCAACCTCTCCGACGGGCTCACCGTCTCGTTCACCCCCTGATGCGCGGCTCGGCGCTGGCCGCGGCCGTGGTGGCGCTCCTCGCGGGGTGCTCGCAGCGCGTCCCGGCGCCGGACCGCGGTGTCGAGCGACTCGCCGAGTCGGGCGAGGACCCTTGGGGCACTCCCTGGCACGAGCCGCCCCTCGTGCGTGCTGCCGCCGACCTGCCGCCTGCCGTCGAGCGCGGCGTCCGGGAGAGCCTCGCCAGCGCGGCCCGCGCGTGGGGCGCGGTCGGGCCTCTCGAGTACTGGATCGTCGGGACCGACGAGGCCGCTCTGGAGGAGCTGGTCGCGTCCTACTGCGCGCGGCGCCAGGCGCGCGGGGACTGGGCGGAGGGACCCTGCACGGACGAGGCCCTGGCGAGGGGGCATGACCACAACTTCCGCTCGTACCTCGAGGTGGGGGCCGAGGCGCTGCGGCGCGGCCAGCCCCAGAGCTCCATGGGGTGGAACGGCCGGCGGGAGTGGAGCGTGCACCTGTACACCTCGAGCCGGCCGTTCGGCTTCGAGGGGCTCCTGGGGGTGAGCGCCGCGGAGGAGCAGAAGACCGTCTTCCACGAGTACTTCCACGCCGTGCAGAACGCGGCGATCCGCTCGCGGGACCACGGGGAGCGCGAGGCCCTCATGGGCCCCGTCTGGTTCGTCGAGGGCGGGGCGGAGTTCATGGCGGAGCGCAC
>WTJQ01000265.1 GCA_011524785.1 Planctomycetota bacterium
CTTCCGGTCGTCGAGCTAGTTCCAGATCCAGTCGGAGGCCCAGCGCTCCTCGATGGGGACCTCCTCAGGCGCGTTGAGGCGCTCGAAGACGAGTCGCGCGACCACGGACATGACGGCCGGTGCGCAGTCGTTGCTCGCGGCCGTCTCGCACTCCTGGCCGCCCACCACCACGTGGCAGACGGTGACGTCCTTCTTGAGGCAGTAGCCCAGGGCCTGCCGCCAGAAGTGCGTCTGGTTGTACCACTGGCAGCGCGTGTCCAGCATCACGTTGCCCCCCAGGGTCCCCTGGATCCGCAGCTGCGGGCCAGCGACCAGCGAGACCGCCTGGGCGAGGGCAGGCGCGTGCTGCTGGACCTCGGCCGAGGCCGCCACGTCGGCCAGCGGGGTCATGGGGCCGATCGAGAGCTCCCCCTCGGGCGTGACCTCGATGCCTCGCAGCGCCTCGATGCGCTGCAGGGACACGACCAGCTCGGGCTCGAACAGCCCGTGCTTCATGTTCGGGAGCAGGTCGGTGCCGCCGGCGACGACCATCGCGGACTCGTTCTCGGCCAGCAGGGCGAGGGCGGCGTAGGTGCTCAGCGGCTCCTCGAGGCGGAACTTCGGCAGGCGCAGCATCAGGCCAGCTCCTCGGGCTCGGTGGGGGCGCCGGCCGCGGTCGCCGCGGCCGCGACGCGCTCGCGCTCCTCCCGCTGCTCGCGGAGAGCGCGGAGGACCCGAGCCGGGGTCAGCGGGAGGTGGCGCAGGCGGATGCCGACGGCGTCGTACACGGCGTTGGCGAGGGCGGGGATGGATGAGTGCAGCGGACCCTCGCCTGCCTCCTTGGCGCCGTAGGGGCCCTCCGGATCGATGCTCTCGACCACGAAGGCCTCGATGTCGGGCGTGTCGAGCGTGGTGGCCAGCGGGTAGTCCAGCAGGCTCGGCCCCTTGTGCAGGCCGTAGCGGTTCACCTCGTGGTGCTCGAAGAGGGCCTCGGCGATGCCCATGTACACCGAGCCCTCGATCTGCCCGGCCACCAGGGTCGGGTTGAGGGCACGGCCGCAGTCGTGGGCGCACCAGACCTTCGGGACGCGGATGCGTCCCGTCTCCTCGTCGACCTCGGCCTCGACCACGTGGGCCGTGAAGGAGTAGGCGGGCGAGGCGCCGATGGTCCCGCCGCGATAGTCGCCGCCCAGGGTGGGCGTGTTGTAGGAGCCGGTCGAGCCGAGCGTGTCGTGCTTCGCCTCCGCCAGCTGGAAGGCCTCGCGCAGGTCCATGTGGCGATCCGGGTCCTCGAGGTCGAGGGCCACGCCCTTCACCAGGCGCACGCGCCGGGGATCCACGTCCCACTCGGCGGCCAGCGTGTCGACGACCACGCGGCGCAGCTTGCGAGCCGCGTCGATGGCGGCATTGCCGACCATGAACGTCACCCGCGACGAGTAGGCCCCGAGGTCGACCGGGCACAGGTCGGTGTCGGCGGCCACGACCCGCACGTGGTCGAGCTCGAGCCCCAGCTCCTCGGCCACGAGGTAGGCGACGACGGAGTTCGAGCCCTGGCCGATGTCGTTGCCGCCCGTGAACACCATCACCAGCCCCGAACGGTCCACCTTCAGCTGGATGCCCGCCTGGGGCATGTCGTTGGGGTAGATGGGGTAGTTGGTGCCCGAGATGTACATCGAGCCCGCGACCCCGAGGCCCCTGCCCCGACCCAGCTTGCCGCGACGCTCCTTCCAGCCGCTGGCGCGCTCGACCTTCTCGAGGCACTCGAGGAAGCCCGAGGACGTGATGCGCTGCCCGTTGACCGTCTGGGTCATGGCGCCCTGGTAGTTGATGCGCCGGACCTCGATGGGGTCGAGCTCGAGCTGGCAGGCCAGCTCGTCGAGCTGCTGCTCGAAGGCCCAGCGCGGCTGCACGGAGCCGTGGCCGCGCTTGGGTCCGCAGGGCGGCTTGTTCGTGAAGACCCGGGTCGAGTCGTAGCGGTACGACGGGAACTGGTAGGGGCCGGTGAGGAGCTGCCCGGAGTAGTACGTCGTGACGAGGCCGAACGAGCTGTAGGCGCCGCCGTCGATGAGGATGCGCGCGTCCACGCCCTTCACGCGGCCCTGCCGGTCGGAGGCCGTCCGGTAGGTCATCTGCATCGGGTGGCGGCCCCGGTGCGCGTAGAAGACCTCCTCGCGGGACCAGAGCATCTTCACCGGGCGCCCCGTCAGGGAGGCCAGCTTCGCCACGCAGAACTCGAGGCTGAAGGGGTCGCTCTTGCCGCCGAAGGCCCCCCCGAGCGCAGGCTGGATGACTCGGATGCGGTGGGCCTCCAGGTCGAGCACGTGCGCGAGGGCCCGGTGGACGTAGTGGGTGATCTGCGTCGAGGACCAGAGCGTGAGCAGGCCGTCCGCGTCGACGCGAGCCACGGCACAGTGGGGCTCGATCGCCGCGTGGGTCGAGCCGTGGAAGGAGTAGTCGCCCTCGAGGACGACCTCGGCTCCCTCGAAGGCGCGATCGACCTCGCCGAACTCCAGCTGGACGTGCTTGGAGACGTTGTTGCCCTTCTTGCTCTCGTGGATCGTCGGCTCGTTGCGCTGCAGCGCCTCCTCGGGGTCGAGGTAGGCGTGCAGGACCTCGTACTCCACGTCGATCAGGCCGAGGGCGCGGCTGGCGGTGTCCTCGTCGATGGCCGCGACGGCGGCGACCTCGTCCCCGATGAAGCGGACCTTGTCGACGGCGAGGGCCGTCTCGTCGGGCGTCCAGGGGATCACGCCGTAGCGCGTGGGCAGGTCCGCTCCGGTGATCACCGCATGGACCCCGGGGAGGTCCTGCGCGCGCTGCGTGTCGATCGAGACGATGCGCGCGTGGGCGTGGGGGCTGCGCAGCGTCTTCGCGTGCAGCATGCCCGGCAGCTGGATGTCGTCGGCGTAGACGGCCGAGCCGGTCGCCTTCGCGTGACCGTCGATCTTGCGGTGCGGCTTGCCGACGACCTGGAACTCGCCGTGGGGGGCCTCCGGCCCGTGCACGTCGCGGGCCGCCATCAGGCTCCCTCCTCGCTGGCCTGGGCCGCGCGGTCCGCGGCCAGCTCGCTCTCCCAGGGAGCGGCCGGCGGCTCGGCGCCGACGCGCTCGGCGATGGCCGTCTCGACCGCCTGCACGATCTGGGTGTAGCCGGTGCAGCGGCACAGGTTGCCGGAGAGGGCGGAGCGGATCTGCTCACGGCTGGGCTCGGGCACGTCCCGACAGAGGGCGCGCGCGCTGAGCATCATGCCCGGCTGGCAGAACCCGCACTGCAGTGCGCCGCAGCGGTCGAAGGCGTCCTGGATGGGGTCGAGGCGCGAGCCGTCCTCGCGCAGCTGCGCGGGGGCCAGGCCCTCGATGGTCACGACCTCGCGCTCGGCGGCCGTGGCCGCGAGGGTCAGGCAGGACAGCACGGGGCGTCCATCGAGGAGCACGGTGCAGGCGCCGCAGTCGCCCTTGTCACAGCCCTGCTTGGAGCCCGTCAGGCCCAGGCGGTAGCGCAGGACCTCGAGCAGGGTCCAGTGGTCGGGCGCCGCCGCCTCCACCGGGTCTCCATTGACGTTCATCTGGAGCGACCGCATCGCGGCGATTGTCCGCCCAGGGGGTGCTGCGAGCAAGCGGGAACGCACCGCGGTCCGCGGACGGGGCCCGAGCGTTGCGCGGGGGTGCAGGCCCGCGCCGCGGCTCGGGGCTCGAGATCCCAGAGGAGCTGGCGCAGGAGCGCACGGCTGGCCCAGGACTGCGACGAGGGGCCGCTCCGGAAGGAGCGGCCCCTCGTCGTCCGGGCACTGGCCCTCCCAGGGAGGGCTGGAGGCACGTGCCGCGCCTCCGCGACCTCAGCGGCGCGCCGGGCGGTAGCGGCTGCCGCGGCGGAAGAACGTCGCGCACTCCTGGAGCACGTCGCTGCCGTAGCAGCCCTCCAGGATCGCACGGGTGTCCGTGGGGGAGAGGCGCAGGCCGGCCACGCGCTCGATCGAGCCGTCGGGCAGGACCTGGCACTCGGCGACGTCGGCGCGCATGCCGAGGTTGGCGACGAACGGTGCGAGGCCGCACTCGGTGTGCTCGACCAGGAACTGGACCAGGCCGGTCGCGTCCGCGAGGCGCTCGGGGTCCCAGCCCTCGGCGGTCCAGGCAGCCAGGCCCTCGAAGTCGAAGGGACGCTCGGGGTGGGCGCGGTAGTGGTCGCGCAGCTCCCGGGTGAAGCCGTCCGCGAGGGTGCGGTCGAAGGCCTCCGGGCGGCTGGGGAGGGCCGACCAGTCGCCGGTCACCTCGCCCTCGAGCCAGGTGGCGAAGCCCTCCACGAACCACTCGGGCAGGTGGCCGTAGCGCTCCGCGAGGAGGGCGCGGCCGAGGTGGTGGACGAGCGCGTTCCCGTCGTCCCAGCGCTCGGCGCCGTCGGGCTCCTCGACCCACAGGCCGACGAAGCCGTCCGCGTCGTCGAAGCCGTAGGCGTCCGTGCGCTCGGGGGTGCAGCCCCGGTCACGCAGGAGGGCGAGGACCTCGCCCCGCTGCTCGGGCTCGCAGCCGATCACGACGACGGTCCGATCCTCGGCGCCGTTCAGCCGGTCCTGCAGGAGATCGAGGTGGGCGTGCTCGGGCACGCGGGTCGGACGCACGTAGGGCAGGGCGTCGTCGAAGGCGTCGAGGGTGCGTCGCACCCACGCGGAGCGGCGGCGGGCACGGCCCTCGCGCTCCTGCGTGGTGACGAGGATGACGCGCCCCTCCTGCTCGAGGTCGACCCGCCCCTCGATCGCTCCGGCGATCGGGAGGATCCATTCGGCCCGCGCTCGCACGGCGGCCGGGACGGTGGTGGGCCACGCGCCGGGCTCGATGCGGCCGAGGCGGGTGTGGATGGAGG
>WTJQ01000153.1 GCA_011524785.1 Planctomycetota bacterium
GTCGAATCCTGTGGGTCGCGTTGGGCGTGGCGCTGCTGATGGCGAGCTGAGCGCACGGGGCCCAACCCCGAGGAACGAGCGAATACAGCGAGGCCGCGGTCCGGGGGGACCGCGGCCTCGCTGCTTCCATGCCCCTCGCTGCCGCGAGGGAGAGGGCTCGGCGCTAGCGGCGCAGACCGTCCAGTCGCGTGCGGTACTTGGACGCCAGGCGGGTGTGACGGTTGTCGTCGTGGTCGACGCGCCGCCCGTCGATGAACACGTGCTCCACCTGGCTCGTGATCTCGAGCAGGTGACCATCGGTCACGACCAGGTCGGCGCGCTTGCCCGCGTCGAGGGACCCGAGCTCGGCGTCGAGGCCGAGGATGCGCGCGGCGTACAGCGTCACGGAGCGCACGGCCTCCTCGGCCGGCAGCCCGAAGGCCGCCGCGGTGGCCGCCTGGAACGGGAGGTTCCGCTCGTTGTCGGAGTCGGCCGTGCAGATCGCGACGAGCACGCCGGCCCGGCTCATGACGGCGGCGTTCGCGAAGGCGGCGTCGTAGGGATCCCACGGCGAGCGCGGGAGGTCCCACACGCTGCCGATCACCACGGGCACGCCGCACGCGGCGATCCGGTCCGCGACCTTCCAGCCCTCGCTGGCGCCGTAGAGCACGGCGTCGAGGCCGTGCTCGTCCGCGAAGCGCAGCGCGTCGAGGATGGTCTGGGCGCTGGTGGCGTGGAGCGCCACGCGACGCTCGCCGCGCGCGTAGGGCACGAGGGCCGCGAGGCGGGGATCGAGCTCCGGGGCCTCGGCCTGGCCGGTCGCCGCGAGATCCACCAGGCGCCCGTACTCGAGCGCCTGCTCGAACTGCTCGCCGAGCTCGGTGATCGCCTCGGTCTCCTCGTAGCCCTTGCTGGCGCCGCGGTTGCCCCGCGACGGGGGCCCCTGGAGGAACCGACCCGAGGTGTGGCAGTCGTGCCCGCCCCGGAGGTGCTCACAGAGGTCGTCGTGCACGTGGCCGTCGTCCCCCATCAGGCCGAGGGCGTCGAGCTCGTGCTCCTCGTGATCGTGGTCCCCGTGGCTGTGGTGGACGGAGCCCCAGCGGCGCGAGCCAGCGCGACGCGGGAAGCTCACGTGGAGCATGTCCCGGTCCACGGTGAGCAGCTCCTCCCAGGTCAGCCCGTCGAGGTCGATGACCGCGCTCTGGCCGCGCAGCGGTCCGCGCCCGTCCGGGCTCGGCTGGGCTCGCGTGATGCCGTTCCAGCGGCTGATGCCGAGGTGAGCGGAGTCGGCGTTGAGGGACGCGGCGACCCGCAGGTCGGGCTGATTGCCCCCGATCTCGCTCGAGTCGTTGGTGGCCTTGACCGCGCCGATCTCGTGCAGGCCCAGCAGGCTCGCCATCGAGATCATGCCCGGCCAGACGTGCTTGCCGGTCAGGTCGATCACGGTGGCCCCGTCGGGGATCCGACGCTCGGTCCCGATCGAGGTGATCACGCCGTCCTGGACGAGCAGCACGCCGTCCTCGATCGGCGGACCGGAGACGGGGTGCAGGGTGGCCCCGACGAGGGCGGTCACAGCCCCGTCCGAGGTCGCGGCCGCCTCGATGCGGCCGAAGACCGCGTCCTCGGTCCCCGCGGGGAAGGCCGCCACGCGCTCGGGCGAGGCCGGCGGCTCCGCATCGAGGCCGAAGGCGTCCCGGCGCTCGAACTCGAGCACGCCGTCGACCATCGTCCACTCCACGCGGCTGAGGCTGGAGAAGGGGTCGCCGTTGAGCAGGACGAGATCTGCGTCCTTGCCCTCCTCGATCGAGCCGACGCGCTCGCTGATCCCGAGCTGCTGGGCAGGCGCGAGCGTGACCAGCTGCAGGGCCGCGACGCGGTCCATGCCGGCGTAGCGCACGCTCTTGGCGGCCTCCTCGTAGAGGCGCCGGACCATCTCGTCCGAGTCGGAGTTGATGGAGGTCAGCACGCCGGCGTCGTGCATGATGCTCGCCGCCTGTGGGACCGCGTCGTAGGCCTCGATCTTGTAGGCCCACCAGTCGGAGAAGGCGCTGGCACCGACCCCGGCCTTGGCCAGCTCGTCCGCGACCTTGTAGCCCTCGAGCACGTGCTGGAGCGTCTTGATGGTGATGCCGAAGGACTGGCACGCCCGCACCAGCATCAGGATCTCGTCGGCGCGGTAGCAGTGGCTGTGGACGTCCACGTCGCCGCTGACGATGCCCGCGAGGACCTCGAGGCGCAGGTCCCGACGCGGCGGGACGGGATCCTCTCCGCGGCCCTTGGCCTCCTCGTAGGAGGCCCACTCCGCGGCGTACCGCTCGGCCTCCCCGAAGGCCCGGTAGTAGATGGACTCGACGCCCATCCGCGTGGCCGGGAAGCGGCCCCCGTCCCCCCAGTTGGAGCGCTTGGGGTTCTCGCCCAGGGCGAACTTGATGCCCTGGCGGGCGCCCTCGAACAGCAGTTCGTCCGCGCTGTCGGCGTGCCAGCGCAGCTTGATGACGGCGTCCCGGCCCCCGATCGCGTTGGCCGAGCCGTGCAGCAGGCGCGCGGTGGTGCAGCCGCCGGCGAGGGCGCGGTAGATGGCGATGTCGTCGCAGTCGACCGAGTCCTGGATGGTGACCTCGGCGGTGATCGAGAGCGTGCCCTCGTTGATCCCGCGCTCGATCGCCATGTGGGAGTGGCAGTCGACGACGCCGGGCGCGAGGTGCATCCCGGAGGCGTCGAGGACCGTTGCGCCCTCGGGAGCCTCCAGGCTCTCGGAGACCCGCACGATCCGGCCGTCGCGGACGAGCACGTCCCCGACGAAGGCCGGGCGCGTGGCGGTGTGCACCGTGGCGCCCTTCACGAGGCACACGCTGCCGACCTCGGTCGACGGCACGCGGTGGGCATCGGTCTCGAAGGGGTGCTCGGCACCGTCGCCGCCGAAGGCGAGGGGCAGCGCGAGCGCGAGGGGGGAGAGGGTCAGCAGGGAGGACATCAGCGCTGGCTCCGGTCGGGGGTCTTCGCGGCCTCGAACTTCGACTCTTCCTGCTGGCCGCCCAGGTCGATGGTGGTGGTTCCGGAGAAGGCGCCCTCCTTCCAGGTGCCCTCCATGCGGACGGCGACGCTCATGGGGCCGACCGAGAAGCTCGTCTCGAGCCGCACGTCGGTGCCGCTCACGCGCCCGGTGATGGCGCCGCCAAGGGCCGAGCCGTCCATGGGGTTCACTGCCGAGGCCTCGCCCTTGACGGCCCCGTCCTCGTCCATGGTGAGGACGAGCGTCATGGGGTCGTCGTCGCTGGAGTCAGGGTCCTGCAGGGTCCAGGTGCCCGTGAGGTCCACGCCCTCCGCAGGGGGATCCCCCCCAGCGACCTCGGCGTCGAACTCGTGCAGGTGTCCCTCGACGACCGCGTAGCGCACGCGCGCCTCGTCGGTCAGGGGCTCGGCCGTCCAGAGGCACAGGCTCGCAGGTGCCCCGGCCTCGAGGCGCCCCACGAGGGCCTCGACCCCGAGCAGGTCGGCTCCACCCGCCCCAAGAGCGGTCAGCGCCGCCTGGCGCGGGAGGCCCGCCTCGACGACCTCGGTGACGCGCTCGACCAGCTGCTTCGCCCCGCCGTCGCCAGAGCCGAAGGCCAGCGTCACGCCGGCCTCGTGCAGGCGCACGGCGCAGGCCCGGAGCTCCTCCCAGCGGAGGCGCTTGTCGAGGCGCACGCCGAACGGCTCCTCGTAGTCCCAGTCCATGGCGGGCTCGGAGGGCTCCTCGGCAGGTGCCTCGGCGCCGTCGGGTGCGTCCGCATCGGCGGCCTCCTCACCGGCGCCGGCCTCCTCGGCATCCTCCTCGGCATCCTCCTCGGCATCCTCCTCGGCATCCTCCTCGCGGCCCTTCTTCGCGCCCTTCGCGGGCTCGCGCGGGTCGTCGACCTCGTCGGGCCAGTCGAGGGTCAGCACGACCGGGGTCGCGCTCGCCTTCAGGCGGTCCGCGGCCTTGTAGGCCTCGCGTCCGCCAACGATCACGATCCGGAGCCCGAACTGCTCACCCAGGTCGAGCCAGCGGTGGATGTCCCGCGCGCTCTCCGCGACGCAGGCCAGGGGCGTGCGACCGTCGAGCAGCGGCCAGGCCGCCTCGAGGTCGGGGTCGTGGGCGGGACGGGGCACCGCCTCGCCCGCCTGGGCACGCCGCAGCAGCTCGCGGTGGTGCTGGGCGTCCATGAAGAACTGCCGCAGGTGGGCGAGGTAGCCCATGAGCGTCGAGGGGTAGCCTCCGCCGGGCGCGCGGAAGGCCGCGTGCTGCATGAGGCCCGCTGCGAGCACGAGGTCGCGCGCCGCGAGGTCGCGCGGGACCACCAGGCAGCTGGATCCGGCGAGGAGGGCCCCGGTCGGCGTGGGCGCCAGCGCGCCGAAGCCGGCCTGCGCCCACTTCTCGGCGGCGTCCGCCTCGAGCGCGAGGTGGTCGGCCGCGCGCCAGGAGGGCTGGAGGCCCTTGCGGTTCGCCTGGCGCATGTGGATGCGCACGCCCTTGCCGGTGTCCACCGGCCGATCCTGGTCGACCTCCACGGTCCACTCCTCGAGGCCCGCGTTGGCAGCGGCGTCCAGGAAGGCGGCAGCTGCGACGAGGCCCTCCCCATCGACGACCCGGTAGGCCGGGGAGACGTCCTCGCTGGCGGGCTGCACGCCCTCGATGCGCCCGTCGCGGGTCAGGACGGTCCAGGCGCCGGAGCGTCCTTCGATGGAGACCCTGTGCAGGGCGAGGGGGCGGGGATCGCGGGGCGGGGCCTGGGCCACGGACGCCGCCATCAGCAGCAGTCCGGCCAGCCCTCCCCAGCGCGCGCGGCGCGAGGCGGAGGTGGGAGTCATGGGGAGAGCGCCCGTCGGGCG
>WTJQ01000483.1:0-1140 GCA_011524785.1 Planctomycetota bacterium
GGCTGGGCGTTGCGGTGGTCCTCGGGACGCTCGCGCCGACGCAGGGCGGCTCGCACGCCAGTTCCTGACCGCCTCGCGACAGCCGAGGTTCAGGCAGGGCTCCTCAGCGACCGCCGAGTACGAACGGCTCCAGCTCTCCGCGTTGGAGCCAGTTGTCGGTGGACCACTCCGCGCTCCGATCGTGGGCGTGCAGCGTGAGGGCGACGCGTGAGCGCGCGCTCCGGTTGGGGTCCGAGCGGTGGGGCATGTGGTCGTGGAACACGACCAGGGAGCCGGCGGGGACCTCGAGGGGCACGGCCTCGTCCTCGGGCCAGGGCGTGGGGTCCGTCGTGACCAGCGTGCCCTCGCGTGTGCTCCAGTCCACGGCGTAGCGCTCCCGGAGCGGGCCGCGGTGGGCGCCGGGGACCATCCACAGGCAGCCGTTGTCCCGGTCTGCGTCCTCGAGGGCGAGCCAGAGGCCCGCGACGCGTTGGGGGGCACTGCGCAGGTAGCTCGCGTCCTGGTGCCAGCGCACCTCCCCGCCGATCTCGGGCTGCTTGAAGATCAGCATGGACTGGATGAGCGCGGCCTCGTCCAGGCCCGCGATGCGGAAGGCGTCCCGCACCAGCTCGCTCTCCGCCAGGGCGCGCACCTCCGGCACGAGATCGTGCAGGGCGTGCCCGATCTTGTTGAGGGCGCGGTCCCTCGGGACGCGCAGGCGGCCTTGGTCGTCCAGGGCCTCGGCCTCGAGGAACCCTCGGACCCCGCGGGCCGAGGCGAAGAAGGCCTCGTCCCGGCCAGCGTCCCGGTCGTCGGTGCGGAACACCCCGCGGTCCGCCTCGAAGTCGTGCTCGGAGGCGAGGCGCTGCGCGGCTGCCAGGAGCGTGGCGCAGGTCGCGGGGTCCAGGGCGGATTCCAGGACCACGAAGCCCTCGGACGCGAACGCCCGCGCCAGGTCCTCGCGCTCCTCAGCGTCGAGGGGACCGAGACCGGGCGTGCGCTGCATGCCCCGAGGGTAGCGCGGCCGGGCCCTGCTCGGCGTCCGGGCCGCTCGCGGCGCACGGGGATCCCGAGCGCTACCAGCCCACCGAGGCCTGGTAGGTCTGGCCCGTGGTGGGGTCGTGCCAGAAGGTGTGGGTCCCGCCGTTCGGCGCGATGCAG
>WTJQ01000483.1:1240-8159 GCA_011524785.1 Planctomycetota bacterium
TGCCGATCCCCAGGCCGATGGCCCCCAGGGTCGCGAGGATCGCGAGGCAGGCCTTGCCGGAGGTGCCGGTCGCCGAGGCGCTGGCGATGGAGGTGCTGGGGCGCGGCATGCTTGGAGCCTAGCAGGCGCTGTTCAGGACCGGTCCCTAGACTGATCTCCATGGACGTCGAGGCCTTCGAGGAGTCGCTGCAGGGCGACGCGCCGCCGCTTGGGCTCCCGCCGGCCCTGGTCGGCGTGTGGCATGCCCTCCGCGGGGAGTGGGACCAGGCCCACGACGCGGTGCAGCCCTCGGACCCGGCCTGCTCGTGGGTCCACGCGGTGCTCCATCGGGAGGAGGGGGACCTGCCCAACGCCCGCTACTGGTACGGGCGCGCCGGCCGTCCCGAGGGCGCCGGCGAGCTGGCGGCCGAGTACCGCGCCGTGGCGGCGACCCTGCTTGCGGAGGCGCCGTGATCCGGATCGAGGTGGACGAGCGCGGGCCGTTCGTGGCCGTGGGCTTCGAGCGGGCGGATGAAGCGCGAGCCGGGCTGACCAAGCTCGGCATCCCCTTCGACGATGCCTCCGACCAGGGTGCGGGGTGCGCGGGCCCCGTCTGGGCGGAGCTCCGCCTCGACGAGGCAGCCTGGGAGGCGGCAGGACGCCCCGCTCACCTGGGCCCCGAGAGCGCCGACCCAGCTCCCTGAAGAATCCGGGCTCCGGTGTCCGCAGCGCAAACGTGGCGGCAGGAGAGGGTGTCATGAGCCTCCTCCGCACCGCCCCCCGCTCGCTCCGCCTCGCCGTCGCCTGCCTCCTGTCGGGCTGGTTGTGCCTGGCGGCCGCCGAGGCCGGTCCGGTCGCAGGTGCCCTTGCCGCCCCCGTGGGCGACACTGCCCCGGGCGTGCCCGAGTGGCAGGCAGAGGCCACGGACAATCTCTGCGGCCTCCGGGTCGCCCGTCAGCTCTCCGCTCCTGCGCGCGTCGACCTCGCGGCCCTGCTGGAGGCCACCCCCGAGGTGCAGCGCATCCGGACCGAGCGCCTCGACGACTCGAGCGCGGCCTACGCCCACCTCATGCAGGGCGCGCGCCAGCGCGTCCTCCGCGCCTGCGAACTCGAGCGTCAGGCCGGCGCCTGGTGCTCCGTCTGGAGTCGGATCCGCCACCGTCGTGGACAGCAGGTGCCCGAGATCACCGTCGAGGTGGCGCAGCGGATCGCCGTCGATGCCACCCCGGTGGAGCTGCCTCGCTGAGGGTGTTTCGCCCCTGCCTAGAGGAGGCGTGGGAAGTGCTCCCCGAGAACCACCTCGCCCGCAGGGATCGGTACGGCCCCTCGCAGCAGCGGGTCCGAGGAAGCGCTGCGGGTGTCCGCGGCCATGTAGTTCAGGACGATCGCGCGGCGGGGGTGGGGGCTCCGATTGGGGCCCGAGCCATGCAGGGTGCCGGCGTGATGGAGGAGAGCCTCGCCGGCGCGCAGGGGCTGGAGCTGCGGGCGGAACGCGGCGCGGTGCTCCGGCGACAAGTGGGGCAGGACCTGGTCCACGGGGCCACCGAAGTCGACGGCCGGCGGCGTGGGCCAGCGGTGGCTCCCGGGCACGTACTGCAGCGCGCCGTTCTCCTCGTCCATGTCGTCGAGGGCCAGGAACACGGTGGCGTGGCAGCAGGGCGTGGTGCGCTGCCAGTAGGACCAGTCCGCGTGCCAGGGGACCACCCCAGGATGGTGGGCGGGCTTCAGGAAGACCTGGTCGTGCCAGAGGCGGAGGCCCTCGCAGCCGAGCGCCTCCTCAACTCGGTGGACCAGCCCCGGGTGGGCGACGAGGTCGTGGAAGGCGTCGTCCACGCGCCAGGCACCCAAGAGATGCAGCACGACCTCGCTGGGCCGCTCCCTCCAGGCGGCCTCGACCTCGTGCAGGTCCCCCTCGAGCGCGTCGAGGTGCTCGACCAGGTGCTCCAGACGCGCGCGCAGGAGCTTGACCTGCTCGTCGGTGAGGAGCCTCCCGAGGCGCAGGAACCCGTCCTGCCCGAAGCGCATCCGCTCGCCGGGCTCGATGGACCTCGCGGGCTCCTGGGCGAACAGGGAGGTCCGGGGCTGGTGGTGGACCTCGGACATGGTGGGGGAGGTGATGAGGGAGCAGCTCGTGATCCGCGGCCCCCCAGCATCACGCGGGGTCGTACGCCAGGGAGGGCGCGAGCCAGCGCTCGGTGTCCGGGACGCTCATCCCCATCCGGCTCGCGTAGTCCTCGACCTGGTCGCGGTCCACGCGGCCGATGCCGAAGTAGCGGGCGTCCGGGTGGGCGAAGTAGAGGCCGGAGACCGAGGCGGCCGGGGCCATGGCGAGGCTCTCGGTCAGGGTGATGCCGACCGCCGGCGCGTCGAGCAGCGCGAAGAGGGTGCTCTTCGGTAGGTGGTCCGGGCAGGCGGGATAGCCGAAGGCCGGGCGGATGCCGCGGTAGCTCTCGGCGATCAGGTCCTCGTTGGTGGTGCCCTCCGCATCGGCGTGCCCGAGGGCGGCGCGCGCCTCCTGGTGGAGGCGCTCGGCGAAGGACTCGGCCAGCCGATCGGCGAGGGCCTTGGCCAGGATGGCCGAGTAGTCGTCGTGGTCGGCCTCGAACTCGGCGACCAGGGCGTCGACGCCGTGGCCGGTGGAGACGGCGAAGGCTCCGACGTAGTCGGGCACTCCCGCCTCCAGGGGGGCCACGTAGTCAGCGAGGGAGCGGTTCGGTCGCTCGTCGGGGTGGATGGTCTGCTGGCGCAGCATGGGGAAGCGCGCGACCTCGGTGGTCCGCTCCTCGTCCTCGAAGAGCACGACGTCGTCGCCGTCGCTGGCGGCGGGCCAGAAGCCCCACACCCCGCGCGGCTCGAACAGCTCCTCGTCCACGATGCGCTTCAGCAGCACCTGCGCGTTGCCGTACAGCTCGCGCGCCGCCGCGCCCTGCTTGGGGTCGTCGAGGATCCCGGGGAACTTGCCCTTCAGCTCCCAGGCGCTGAAGAAGAAGGTCCAGTCGATCGTGTGGGTGAGCTCCTCCAGGGAGATGCCCTCCACGACCCGGCGGCCGAGGAAGGACGGCCGGTCGGCGGGCGCGTGCTCGAGAGCGGCACGGTTGGCGCGCGCCTCCTCCAGGGTGCGCAGGGGCTTCTGCGTCCGCCCGAGGAACTGCTCGCGCAGCTTCTCCTGCTTGGCCGCGTTCTCGGTCGCGTAGACCTTGCCGCGCTCCTCGTCGAGCAGGTCGCTGACCACGCCCACGGCGCGCGAGGCGTCGTGCACGTGCACCACGGGCTGCTGGAAGGTGGGGGCGATCTTGACCGCGGTGTGCTGGGCGCTGGTCGTTGCGCCACCGATCAGGAGCGGGATCTGGAAGCCCTCGCGCTCCATCTCCTTGGCGACGTGGACCATCTCGTCGAGGCTCGGGGTGATGAGGCCGGAGAGGCCGATCACGTCCACGCCCTGCTCCACGGCGGTCCGGAGGATCTTGTCCGCGGGCACCATGACGCCCATGTCGATGACCTCGTAGTTGTTGCAGCCCAGCACGACGCCGACGATGTTCTTGCCGATGTCGTGGACGTCGCCCTTGACGGTGGCCATGAGGACCTTGCCCTGGGAGGACCCGCCCTCCTTCTCGGCCTCCATGTAGGGCTCGAGCCAGGCCACGGCCTTCTTCATGGCGCGGGCGCTCTTGACCACCTGGGGCAGGAACATCTTCCCCTCGCCGAACAGGTCGCCGACGATGCGCATGCCGTCCATGAGGGGCCCCTCGATGACCTCGAGCGGGCGCGCGTACTGCTGGCGCGCCTCCTCGGTGTCCTCCTCGATGTGGTCGACGACGCCGTGGATCAGGGCGTGCTGCAGCCGCTCCTGGACGGTGCCCTCGCGCCAGGAGTTGTCGACCACGCGCTTCTTGCCCTCGCCCCGCACGGTCTCGGCGAACTCCACCATGCGCTCGGTGGCGTCCGGACGGCGCGCGAAGAGGATGTCCTCCACGTGCTCGAGGAGGTCCTTGGGGATGTCCTCGTAGACCACCAGCTGGCCGGCGTTGACGATGCCGAAGTCCATGCCGGCCTTCATGGCGTGGTAGAGGAAGGCCGAGTGGATGGCCTCGCGCACCACGTCGTTGCCGCGGAAGCTGAACGAGAGGTTCGAGACGCCGCCCGAGATGTGCACGCCGGGGCAGGTGCGCTTGATCTCCGCGCAGGCCTCGATGAAGTTCAGGGCGTAGCGGTCGTGCTCCTCGATCCCGGTCGCGATGGCGAGGATGTTGGGGTCGAAGACGATGTCCTCGGGGGGGAAGTCGAGCTCCTCGGTGAGCAGCTTGTACGCCCGCTGGCAGATCTCGACCTTGCGCTCCGTCGTGTCCGCCTGGCCCGTCTCGTCGAAGGCCATGACCACGACCCCCGCGCCGAAGCGCTGGATGGTGCGGGCCTTCTCGAGGAAGTCCTCGGGGCCCTCCTTGAGCGAGATCGAGTTCACGATCCCCTTGCCCTGCAGGCACTCCAGGCCCGCCTCGATCACGCTCCACTTGGAGCTGTCGACCATGATCGGGATGCGCGCGATCTCCGGCTCGGTCGCGATCAGGTTGAGGAACGTGCGCATGCACGCCTCGGAGTCGAGGAGCCCCTCGTCCATGTTCACGTCGAGGACGTTGGCGCCTCCGCGGACCTGGTCGAGGGCCACCTCGAGGGCCGTCTCGAAGTCCTCCTCCTTGATGAGGCGGCGGAAGCGTGCCGAGCCCGTCACGTTGGTGCGCTCGCCCACCATCGTGAAGTTGCTCTGCTTGGTGATGTGCAGGCTCTCGAGCCCCGTGAAGGTGCTGCGCGAGAGGTCGTGGCCGCCCTGGGGGCGCGGACGCGGCTCGACGCCCTGCACCTGCTGGGCGATGGCCGCGATGTGGTCCGGCGTCGTCCCGCAGCAGCCGCCGACGAGGTTCACGATGCCGCTCTGCGCGAACTCGCCGACCAGCTCGCCCGTGGTCGCGGGCTTCTCGTCGTACTCGCCGAAGGCGTTGGGCAGGCCCGCGTTCGGATAGCTCGACACCCAGGTCGGGGCGATGCGCGCGAGCTCCTCGACGTAGGGGCGCATGTCGGTCGCGCCCAGCGAGCAGTTGACGCCCACCGAGAAGGGCTGCACGTGGCGGAGGGAGTTCCAGAAGGAGTCCACCGTCTGACCGGAGAGCGTGCGGCCGGAGGCGTCCGTGATCGCCACGGACAGCATCACGGGCAGGCGATGCCCGAGGTCCAGGAACAGCTCCTCGGTGGCCACGAGGGCCGCCTTGGCGTTGAGCGTGTCGAAGACGGTCTCGATCAGGAAGAAGTCCGACCCGCCCTCGAGGAGCCCCTCGAGCTGGTCGCGGTAGGCCGCCTTCAGGTCGCGGAAGGTGATCGAGCGGAAGGAGGGGTCGCTGACCTTCTCCGAGAGGGACAGGGTCTTGCTCGTGGGGCCGACCGCGCCGGCGACGAAGCGCGGGCGCTCCGGGGTCTTGGCGTTCCAGCGGTCGGCCACCTCCCGCGCGAGGCGCGCGCCCTCCCGGTTGAGCTCGCGGACCACCGCGCCCATCTCGTAGTCGCCCTGGGCCACGGTGGTGGCGCCGAAGGTGTTCGTCTCGACGATGTCCGCACCGGCCGCGAAGAAGCGGTCGTGGATGTCCGCGATGACGTCGGGCCGCGTGAGGTTGAGCAGCTCGTTGTCGCCCTTCAGGTTGCCCGGGGCGTCCCCGAAGCGGTCCCCGCGGAAGTCGGCCTCCTCGAGGCCGTAGGTCTGGATCATCGTCCCCATCGCGCCGTCGAGGACCATCACCCGCTCGGTGAGGATGCGGTCGAGGGTCTCGCGGAGATCGGTCGCGGGGGTCCGGGGCTGGGTGTCGGTCATGGCGTGGAGGGACCTCACGCGGGCGCGGTGGCGCTCGCGACGAGGGTCATGAAGTGCGGGGGCTGCGGGTCGCGCGCGGCGCGCTCGAGGCGGAGCCCCTCGAAGCCGGCGCCCTCGACGAGGGCGGCGAGCTGGGACTCGGTGAAGCCGAGGTGGAGGTGCTGGAGCTGGTCCCGGACCCAGGCCTCGCTGTGGGCGAGCAGGTCGATCACCAGGAGACGGCCGCCCGGCTTGAGGATGCGGCGAGCCTCGGCCAGGGCGACCTCGGGGTTGCGGGCGTGGTGCAGGGCCTGGCTGAGCACGACCACGTCGAAGCGCTCGGCCTCGAGGGGGAGGTCCTCGATCTCCGCCTCGACGTACTCGAGGTTGTCGAGACCGCGCTTCTTCGCTCGGAGCTCGAGCTGGCGCAGCATCTCGCTGGAGAGGTCCACCGCCGTGACGCGTCCGCCCGCCTGGGCGAGCATCAGGGTCAGCAGGCCGTCGCCGATCCCCAGGTCCGCGACCTCGCCCACCGGCACCAGGTGCAGCAGCGCGCGTGCGAGGCCCTCCCAGGTGCGCCCGGGGAGGACCTGCTCGCCGAAGGCGGCGGCGACCCGGTCGAAGTAGGCGCGGGACTCCTCGCGGCGTCGCGCGAGCACCGCCTCGAGCCCATCCCGGTCGCGGGTGAACTCCTCGGTGCCGCGGTGGGGGGCGAGGACCTGCTCCAGCAGGCCGGCGTGGTCGCCAGCCTCCAGGTGGTAGAAGCTGCGGCGCCCCGCGCGGCGGTCCGCCACCAGCCCGGCCTCCCGCAGCTGGGTCAGCTGGGTGGAGATGCGGCTCTGGCCCATGTTGAGGGCCTCCTGGAGCTCCGAGACGGCCAGCTCGCCCTGCTCCAGCAGGGCGAGGATCCGCAGCCGCGTCTCGTCGCCGAGCGCGCGCAGGAGGCGGGTCGTCTGCTCCAGTCCCATCGACATATCAAAATAGCCGGATATGTCGATTCGTGGGGGCGGAACCCCGGTTTCCGGGCCCTGGGTGCGGCTGAGAGCCGCATGAGGGGTGCCGGAGCGCGCCTAGACTGCCCCCATGCCGATCCGCGCCAAGCTGCTG
>WTJQ01000483.1:8259-18676 GCA_011524785.1 Planctomycetota bacterium
AGGGGTGCCGGAGCGCGCCTAGACTGCCCCCATGCCGATCCGCGCCAAGCTGCTGACCGCCTATCTCGCGGTCGCCCTGGCGGTCCTGACGGGGGCCGCCCTGCGGGGTCCGCTCACGGCCGACGGCCTCCTCCTGGGGCTGCCGGCGGGGCTGTTCTGGACCGTGGCGCTGGCCCTGACCACCTTCCTGGCCCTCGCGGTCTACGACGCGGCGGCCGAGCGGGCGCGGGGTACGAGCCCCGACGCCAGGGGAGGGAATGGAGCCTGCGAAGCGCATGACGGCAGCGAAGCGCACGGCGAGCGCGCCGCCGAGGAGGACCGCCCCCGATGACCAGCACCGGCTGGATCCTGGCCGTCGTCGGGGCCTACCTCCTGCTCTCGCTGGTGGTCGGCTGGCGCGCGGGACGCGGGACGAGCGCGAGCGCCACCGGCTACGTCGCCGGGGACCGCTCCATGGGCGCCCTGCTCATGTACTTCGTCACGGGGGCGACGATCTTCAGCGCCTTCGCGTTCCTCGGGGCGCCGGGGCGCGCCTGGTCGACGGGGGCCGGCGCCTTCCACATCCTGGCCTTCGGGACCCTCGGCCTCGTGCCCTTCTACTGGGTGGGTCCAGCAGCGGCTCGGCTCGGTCGCGAGCGCGGCTACGTCACCCAGGCCGAGCTGGTCGCCGGCGAGCTCGCGTTCCGGCCGCTCGCTCCTGTGATGGCGCTGGTGAGCCTGCTGGCCTTCGTCCCGTACCTCGCGCTGCAGATGCGCGGGGCGGGCCACGTGCTCGAGGTCCTGACGGAGGGGCGCGTCGGGGTCGAGGTGGGGGCGGCCGCGGTGTACGGGGTCGTGCTGGTCTACGTGTGGCGCAGCGGCGTGATGGGCGTTGGCTGGACCAACACCCTGCAGGGCGTGTTCATGATGATCCTCGCCTGGTCCCTCGGCCTCTACCTCCCGCACGCCCTCCACGGCGGCGTGGCGCCGATGTTCGAGGCCATCGACCCGGAGTTCCTGCGCCTGCCAGGCCTGAAGCCGGACGGCTCGCCCTGGACCTGGGTGGGCTACGGCTCGACCGTCCTCGCCATGGCGGTGGGCTTCAGCTTCTGGCCGCACCTCTTCCAGAAGGCCTATGCGGCCCGGAGCGAGCGCGTCCTGCGGCGGACGGTCGTGCTGTACCCGACCTTCCAGTTCTTCCTGCTCCCCATCCTGCTGATCGGGTTCGCCGCGGTCGGCTTCGACCCGCCGCCGGCGCAGGCGGACCAGGTCCTGCCGCACATGCTGCTCGAGCTCGAGCTGCCGGCCGTGGTGGTCGGGCTCTTCTGCGCCGGCGCCCTGGCCGCCTCGATGTCCAGCGGTGACGCGATCCTCCACTCCGCCGCCTCCATCCTCGTGCGCGACGGGTGGATCGTCGGTGCGGGTCGCACGCTCTCCCCGGAGGCCGAGCGCACCGCCGTGCGGGCCCTGCTGCTCCCGATCCTCGTGGTGGCCTACCTCACGGCGACGACCTTCCACGCCGACCTGGTGGGGCTCCTCGCCTACGCCTACGGACCCGTGGGCCAGCTGGCTCCGCCCGTCGTGGCCGCGCTCTTCTGGGGCCGCACCACCGGGCCCGCCGCCCTCGCGGGCCTGGTCCTGGGCTCGGCGGTCACCCTGGGCCTGCCGCACCTCGTCGCCCTGGACGTGCACCCGGGCGTCCCCGGGCTCGCGGTGAACGCGCTGGTCGTGGTCCTCGGCTCGCTCGCCTTCCCGCGGCGCTGAGCGCGGGCGCGGAGACCCGGTCTACAGGAACCCCTGCAGCGCCAGCTGCAGGGAGTCGTAGGCGGCCTGGGCCTCGCCCGAGAGCGGGGCGCCGAGGAGGTTGTTGCCCTCGACGAGGTCGACCGAGAGGTCGTAGAGCTCGTCCCCGAAGTTGTTCCGCAGCAGCTTCCAGCGCCCGTCGCTGATGGCGCGCTCGTGGCCGGGACCGGTCTGCCCCTGGCCGGTGCTGTCGTTGTTCTTCTCGGCGAACAGCCACTGGCGGGCGCCTGGGGTCTGGGGGTCCACCAGCTGCGAGAGGAAGCTGATGGAGTCCTCGCTCTGGAAGGTGCCGCCCGCCACCTCGATCAGCGTGCGATGCAGGTCGACGATCGAGATCAGCGCCTCGGAGCGGCCCTGGGCCACCCCGGGCCCTGCGACGACGAGGGGCACGCGCACGCCGCCCTCGTAGAGGCTGCCCTTCGCGTGGTGGGGCGGCCACGGCCCGTCCGTCACGGGCTGCGGCGTGCCGTTGTCGCCGACCACGACGACGAGGGTCTCCTCCAGGTCGACGCTGGCGAGGAGCCGCCCGATCTCCGTGTCCATGGCCTCGAGCATGGCGCGGTAGCGCGTGAGGTCGTCCGCCGGCTGGCCGTAGGTGTGGAGGTCCTGGGGCGGGACGTGGAAGGGCGAGTGCGCCGCGTTGTAGTTGACGTACAGGAACCACGGCTCGGGCAGCTGCCGCGTGACGCGGACGGCGTCGGTGGTGGTGACCGTCGTGGCGTACCGGAACTCCTGGTGCCACGTCCCGTTCACGAAGCGCCGCCAGTCGAAGTACCCGCTCGCGCCGACGTTGTACATGGAGCCCAGGTGGAGCCCGAATCCGCACTGCAGCGGATGCGTGGTGGGGCGCGCGGCCGACCGCAGGTGCCACTTCCCGATCACCGCGCTGCGGTAGCCAGGGAGCTTGCGCGCCAGGACCGGCTCGCTGGGATCGAGGTCGGGCTCGTTGGGATCGCCGGGCCCGATCTGATTGAGCACCCCGTGCCGGTGGGGGAAGCGCCCGGTGAGGAGCGAGGCGCGCGTCGGGCTGCAGGACGGCATGGCCCAGACCCGGTCGAAGGTGACGCCTTGGGCGATCAGCTGCTCCATGACCGGCATCCGCACCGGCGTGGGGTGGACGCCGTAGCTCGGGAAGCGGTCGATCCCGACGTCGTCGAGCGTGATGACGAGCAGGTTCGGCGGCGGGTCCCCGCTCGTCGGAGCGGGGCTCGCGAGCGCCGCGGAGGCACCCAGGAGGAGGAGCAGCAGGGCACGCATGGCCTAGCTCGATCCTATCCCGCTCCTGCCTGAGCGGGCCCCCTGCCGGCGGCGCCCCCACGGCACGGCGCGACGCTGCGCCTCAGCGGCACGGAGGGCCTGGCTCCGGAGTCCAGGATGGAGACGCTCAGGCCGCGGCGGCGTCGAGCGAGTCTGGCGGCTCGGGGTCCCCTCGCCGCCTCCGCCCGGGGCCCGAGCCGAGCATCACGGCGATCGGGTAGGTCGTGTCGTTCGAGGCCAGGATGATCTGCATCGCGGCCGTCAGAGGGACGGCCAGGAAGCCGCCGACCACGCCCCAAAGGCCCGCCCACACGACGACCGAGATCACCACGACGAGCGGCGAGAGGTTCAGCTCCCGGCCGAGGATCCGCGGCTCGATGAAGGAGCCGAGGGTGAGGTTCACGCCGAGGTAGGTCACGATCACCAGCACCGCCTTGAGGAGCGAGGCCTCCACGGCGAGGGCCGTGATCGTTGGGAAGATGCCCGCGGCGATGCTGCCGAAGGTGGGGATGAAGTTGAGCGCGAAGGTGATGACCCCGAACAGCAGCGCGTAGGGGATGTCGAGCGCGACCATCACCAGGTAGCACAGCGACCCCGTCAGGAAGCTGACCACGGTCTTCACGCCGAGGTAGCGCTGGATGCCGCGTCCGATGCGGTCGAGGATCTCGGCCGCGTCGGTCTGGCGCTCGCCCGCGATGGTCAGGATCTTCCGGCGGAAGATGGCCGACTCCGCGAAGATGAACACCATGTAGATCAGGACGAGCACGAGGCTCTTCACGAACCCGTACCCGGACACGGCCAGGTTCTCCGCCAGCCCGCTGGGGTCGAACTCGTCCCAGATCTTCAGGGCATAGGTCCGCATCTCCTCGGGCAGCTGGGCGGCGCGCTCGATGCGACCGCGGATCCCGGCCTTGATGCCGGCCCAGCCCCCAGACTCCTCCATGGCGGTCTGCTGGCGATCGAAGATCTCGGTGAGGGGGCCCTCGAGCAGGGGCTCGTCCTGTCCGGCGCCGTCGGAGGCCGTGGAGGGATCGCCCGCCTCGGACTCGGAGCCGTCGCCGGCGGGTGCCGTTGCCGGGGCACTCCCTTCCGCGGCGCCTGCTCCTGCATCACCGGCACCGGGCTCGCTGGTCCCGGCGGCACTCGTCCCTGCCGAGCTCACGTCACCGTTCTCGGGGGGAGCGGTCTCGGTGGCGGGAGTGGTCTCGCCCCGCGAGGCCGCGGCCGCCTCGGGCGCCACGCTCACGGTCTCGCTCGTGGCGGCCTCGCCCAGGAACGCGCGCACGTTCGACTGGACGATGAGCCCGACCTGCAGGAGCCCGAAGAACAGGCCCGAGACCAGCAGGAGGACGGTGACGGCCGGCGGGATGTGGCGCTTGGCGAGCCAGGACACCACCGGCTGGAGCATGCTCCCCAGCAGCAGCGCGATCACGAGGGGCTGGATGATGTCCGCGCCCACGTGCAGCACCCAGCCCAGCAGGACCGTCGCGATCATGCCCAGGATGAGCAGGAGGGAGCGCTGCGGGCGGGGGGTGGCCATGCGCCCCGATGGTAGCCGCTCGGGACCCCAGGACGGCAGCCCTTGGGCGATCGGACGGCGGCCTCAGGGCTGCAGCTCGGCGTTCCAGTAGGCGTCCGATACGAACGCTCGCCAGGCCTGCCGCACCCGGCCGACGGGGACCTCCATGATCGGGGTCCACTCCGGCTCCCGCGGCGGGGAGAGCAGGGACATGCGGGCCTCGCTGGGGGTGCGGTTCGCCTTGCGTCGGTTGCAGGGGACGCAGGCCAGGACGCAGTTCTCCCAGGAGGAGGCGCCTCCCCGGGAGCGGGGGTGCACGTGGTCGATCGTGAGCTCGCTGGTCCCCGGCCGCTGACCGCAGTACTGGCAGCGGTTGTGGTCGCGACGGAAGAGGTTGCGGCGCGAGAACGCCGCCCGTGGGCGGGGCTTGCCGTTGAAGCGCGCCAGCACGATGACCTCGGGGACGCGGAGCTCCAGCGAGACGGTCCGGACGCAGGGCTCGCCCGCCTCGACGGCCAGGCTCGCCCAGGAGTCGAACCCGTGGATCTGGTAGGTCTCGGGCTCGACGGCGCGGGCCGTTCCCGCGAAGAGCATCGAGAGGGCCTCGCGCACGCTGGTGGTGGCGATGGCGGCCCAGGACTTGTTGAGGACCAGGGTCTGGTCGCTCAGGACGCCGGCGGTCGCTTCGATCATGGTTCCCCTCGGGCGCCCCTGCGGGACGCTCGGCTGCTCCGCGAGGGGATCCGCCGCCCCCGGGAATCCCGGGCGCGCGGCCGACCGGCCGTCGCGTGGCACCCACGGGTGTAGGGATCGCCGGCGACCACCGCAAGGGCCGTCCCGTACCCTTGGCCCCCGCGAGCGATCCTTCACGCAGCGTTCGCACTCCACCCATGGCCGACCTCCCCCTCCTCTCCCCCGTCGTCGCCGGCCTCTGGCGACTCGACCAGTGGGAGCTCACCCCCGAGGAGCGTGCGCGCTGGATCCACCGCGCTCTCGAGCTCGGGCTCACGACCCTCGACCTCGCCGAGATCTACGGCGGCTACTCGTGCCACGCCCGGGTGGGGGAGGCCCTGCGAGCGGACCCCGGCCTCCGCGACCGGCTGCGCATCGTGACCAAGTTCGGCATCGAGGTCCCGAAGGACACCCGGCCGGGCGTCCGCGTCCACCACTACGACACCAGCGCCGGCCGCCTGCGGGCCTCGGTGGAGGACGCCCTGCGCGAGCTCGGGACCGACCGGCTGGACCTCCTCCTCGTGCACCGCTGGGACCCCCTGGTGGACGCTGCCGAGCTGGCGGAGGCCTGCGCGGCCGAGCAGGCCGCCGGGCGCGTCCTGCACTTCGGGGTCTCCAACTTCGCGCCGTCGACCATGCGGCTGATGCACGCGACCCTGCCCGGCGGGCTCGCCACGAACCAGGTCGAGATGCACCCCCTGCACCTGGCGGCCTTCGAGGACGGCACGACCGACCTCGCCCAGGAGCTGGACCTGCCGCTCATGGCCTGGTCGCCCCTCGCGGGAGGACGGCTGTTCCAGGCCGAGGACGCGCAGGCCCTGCGCGTGCGCACGGCCCTCGAGGAGGTCGCGGGCCGGCACGGCGCCGAGGTGGACCAGGTCGCGTTCGCGTTCCTGCTGCGTCATCCGGCGCGCGTGCACCCGATCACCGGGACCGGGAACCTGGAGCGGCTCGCGCGGCAGGCCGCGGCGGTCGACCTCCAGCTCGACCGGGAGGACTGGTTCACGCTCTGGACCGCGTCCAAGGGCGAGCCGCTGCCCTGAGGGCGAATGCCGGCGGTCAGCGTCCGAGCTCGGCGCGGAGCTGCTGCTCGACCTGCTCGAGGTCCGGCCGATCCGGCCGGAGGGAGCGCAGGGCGGTGACGCGGGCGAGCCCCTCGTCGAGGCGGCCGAGCGGCCGGAGGCTCTCGACCAGCGCGAGGGTGAGGTCCACGTCCGCCGGGTGGTTGGCCAGTCCGTTCTCGAGGATCGACACGGCCCGGCCAGGGTCCTCGAGCTGCGCCACGCACAGGCCGTGCATGAGCGGGTTGCGCGGATCCTCGGGCGCCCAGCTGGCGGCCTCGGCGAAGTGGATCTCCGCGCGCTCGTAGTCCTTGGCACGCACCCAGGCGAGACCGAGCGCGTGGTGGAGGGTCGCGTCGTTCGGACGGCTCGCCAGTGCCTCCTCCAGGGTCGTGCGCGCCTCGGCCTCCCGGCCCATGGTGCGCAGCACGTCCGCCAGGTTGACCGCGGCCGGGACCGAGCGTGGCTCCAGGGCCTGGGCCGTGCGGATGGCCTGCTCGGCGCCCGCCAGGTCGCCGCGGTCCACCGCGAGCACGCCCAGGTTCAGCCACGAGCCGGAGCGCTCGCCGTTGACCAGCTCGGCCTCGCGCGCCTCGGCCAGGGCGTCGGCGAGCGCGGGGCGGCTCTCCGCGGGGATGGTGGCGGGCGGCGCGGCGGCCAGGGCGCGTGCCGCCGCCACGCGCACAGCGCGCAGGTCGTCCCGCAGGAGGTGGGCGATCAGCTGTCCGCGCTGGTTGGCGGGCAGGCCCTCGACGGCGCGCGCCGCGGCGGCGCGCACCAGGGGCTCCTCGTCGTACGCCGCGGCCAGGACGGCCTGCAGGTGGGCGGGCTCCAGGCGCTCACCCAGCTCGAAGAGCGCCGTGGCGCGCACGAGGGCGGGCTGGTCCACGTCGGTGACGATGCCCGCGAGGACGGGCAGGGCCGTCGGGTCCCCGCGGCGCACGGCCGCGAACGCGGGTCCGAAGTGGGGCCGGAGCTTGCGGTCCCCGAGCCACTCCGCCACCTGCTCGGCCGCCCAGGCGCTGCCCTCCTCGTGGCACCCCGAGCACGCGTCCGGGGAGCCGGTGAACGCTGCCAGGTCGGGGCGCGGCACGCGGAAGGAGTGGTCGCGGCGGCCGTCCACGACCATGTAGTGCCGCTCGGCCATGTGGCAGTCGACGCAGCGCGCTCCCTCGCCCCCGCGAGGGTGATGGTGGTGGGCCTCCACGTCGAACCGGCTCGCGTCGTGGCACTGGGTGCAGACCGCGTTGCCCTGCGCCTTCAGGTCCATCGAGTGGGGGTCGTGGCAGTCGCGGCACGAGACGCCGGCGGCGTGCATGCGGCTCTGCGCGAAGGAGCCCCACACGTAGACCTCGTCGAGGATCTGGCCGTCCGCGTGGTACAGCCCCTCGCGCAGGAGGCTCGGCTCGTAGCCGTCCAGGAAGGGCTCGCCGGCCGACGTCCCGTCGGTGAGCGGACGCCGCCGGCTGTGGCACTTGGCGCAGGTCTCGACCTCGGGAGCGTTGTCACGAGCAGGGATCCGGATCGGCAGCCCGGTCTCGCCGTTGGTGACCCACTTCCCGCCGTCGCGGTCCTTCAGGCCCTCGACCAGGAACCGCGCCGGGGGGGCCGGCCGCTCGTCGCCGGAAGCAAGCGCCTCGGCCCACTCCACGTGGGCGCTGCCCGGTCCGTGGCAGGCCTCGCAGCCGACGTCGGCGTCCTCGTGGATCGTGGTGAATGCCCGCGTGGTCGGATCCCAGCCGCGGACCAGGTCCGTCGAGTGGCACTCGGCGCACATGGAGTTCCACGTCTGGTTGATGCCGTGCCAGTGCAGCTCGTCCCCGACCGGGATGTGCTCGTCCGGGTAGAGGTGGTACCAGCGCTGGCCGCCCTCCTCCGCCGGACGGCTGTCCCAGGCCGTGGGCAGGGCCTGCAGGCGCCCGCCGTCGAACGCGACCAGGTACTGCTGCAGCGGCTCCACGCCGAACACGACCGCGACCTCGTGGGTGACCGTCTCGCCGGTCTCGTCGGTCTCGACGAGGAAGCGCTCGCCGTCGCGCCGGAAGGTCCAGCGCACGCCGTCGTGCTCCAGGTCCTCCCCCTCGAACGCGGCCAGCACGGTCGCGTCGCTCGGCTCCTGGAGCGCGAGGTCGTGATGGGAACCGGCCCAGGAGGCGGCCTCCTCCGCATGGCAGCTGACGCAGCGGGCCGTGCCCACGTGGAGCAGTCCCTCGCGGCTGGCGGCCGCCGTCGCGGTCGTCGCTCCGCCCCCCGCGGGCTCGACGCGCTCGCTGCAGGCCCACAGGGCCAGGGCGGCCAGCGGGAGGAGGGCGCGGCGACGGAGCATGCCGCGATGATAGGCGGCCGACGGAGGCCGCGCCTGCGACGAACCGCCCGGTCCGGGGCTTCGATGCGCGCGGCGCGGTCCCTATCCTGCGAGCATGATCCAGAAGGCCACCGCTCCGCAGCAGCGCAACGTCCTCGGCGGCCCCCTCGAGCTCTGCTCCGCGGATCCGCTCACGGGCTTCTTCCGCGACGGCTGCTGCCGGACGGACGAGGACGACACCGGCTCGCACACGGTGTGCGCGCGCGTCACCGAGGAGTTCCTCGCCTTCAGCCGTGCGGTGGGCAACGACCTGTCGACCGCGCGCCCCGAGTACGGCTTCCCCGGGCTGAAGCCAGGGGATCGCTGGTGCCTCTGCGCCGCGCGCTGGCGGGAGGCGTTCCAGAACGGGTGCGCACCCGAGGTGTTCCTGGGGGCGACCCACGAGCGCGCGCTCGACATCTGTGCTCTCGAGGAGCTCCAGGCCCACGCGGCGGACGCCTGAGCCCGACGCTGTGATGGCCACCGCACGCCGCTAGGGAGCGTGTCTGGCGGATCGGGAACCAGCGGCTCGCAGGGCGGGCATGCGCCGGCGTTTCAAGGACTTGGCGCGGGAGGCGGTCCGCCTGGGGATCCCGTAGCTTGGCCTCCGGGCCGCGCGCCGTGAGCGCGCGCCCCGCTCCCGAGCCATGACCCAGCACTTCAGCCTCGAAGGACAGCACGCCGTCGTCACCGGAGGGGCCCGCGGCATCGGCCTCGCCACCTGCCGCCGCTTCCTCGCCGCCGGCGCCACCGTCACCATCGCCGACGTCAACGCGGAGGCCGCCGAGGCCGCCGTCGCCGAGCTCGGTCCCGGCGCGCGCGCAGCCGTCGTCGACGTCACGGACGCGGACGGCGTGGATGCCATGGTCGCCGGTGTCATGGAGGCCGTGGGGCGCCTCGACGCCATGGTCTGCTGCGCGGCCATCGTCGGCCGCAACGCCTTCGCCTGGGAGACCAGCCCGGAGGAGTGGCGCCACGCCCTCGACATCAACCTCACGGGGGTCTGGCTCTGCAACCGCGCCGCCCTGGGCCCGATGCGCGCCGCCGACTACGGGCGCATCGTGAACATCGCCTCGATCTCCGGGAAGGAGGGCAACCCGAAGATGGGGCCCTACTCGGCGTCGAAGGCCGGCGTCATCGGCATGACCAAGTCCCTCGCCAAGGAGGTCGCCGACACCGGGATCCGCATCCACTCGGTCGCCCCGGCCGTGATCCAGACCCCGCAGCTCGAGCAGGTCACCCAGGAGACGCTCGACTACATGGTCTCGAAGATCCCCGTGGGCCGGACCGGCACCGTCGATGAGGTCGCGGCGCTCGTCCACTACCTGTGCAGCCCCGAGTGCTCGTTCAGCACCGGGTCGTGCCACGACATCTCCGGCGGGCGCGCGACCTACTGAGGGCGCGTCCGGCACTTCCTTCCCCCCCTTCCCCCCTGTCCATCGCCATGAAACGACGCCTCTCCATCGGCTCCTGGGCCTACACCATCGGCCCCTACGAGAAGAACCCCGTCGACTTCGAGACGGTCTGCAACAAGCTCCGCGACCTCGGGTTCGACGGCGTCGAGCTCGGCGCCTTCCCCCCGCACCCGAGTCCCGACGACCACCCGAGCGCCGAGGATCGGCAGCGCCTGAAGGCCTTCATGGCCGAGAAGGGCCTGGGCTTCTCCGGGCTGGCAGCCAACCTCTGGAGCCAGCAGCTGGTCAACGCCGAGAGCCCGGACGC
>WTJQ01000611.1 GCA_011524785.1 Planctomycetota bacterium
ACCATCGGTCCTGCCTCCGAGGACCGTGTGGGGGAGCTGCTCGACGCGGGCCTCTCCGTGGCCCGCATCAACTTCAGCCACGGAGATGAGGAGGACGCCCGCCGACGGATCGCCAAGGTCCGCGCCGCGGCCGAGGAGCGCCAGCGCCCCGTGGGCATCCTGGTCGACCTGCCCGGTCCCAAGATGCGGACGGGCTCGTTCAACGGGGGCCGGATCGAGCTCGTCGAGAAGGAGGTCATCCGCATGCGCTCGGGCTCGGGTCGCGCGGTCGCAGGGGAGGTCCAGATCGACGTCCCCAACATCCACGAGAGCCTGCGTCCCGGCCATCGCGTCTTCCTGAACGACGGCCAGATCGAGGTCATGGTGGAGGACGGCTTCGGCGAGACCGTGGTCGGCCGCGTGGTCCGCGGCGGCTGGGTCGGCGACCGGAAGGGCGTCCACATGCCCGACTCGGACGTCGAGTACGAGCTGCCGACCGCGCGGGATCGCGAGTGGCTCGCCTTCGCCCGCGACCTGAACGTCGAGATGGTGGGCGTCAGCTTCGTGGCCCACGCCTCCGAGATCGCCGCGATCCGCGAGCTCATCCCGGGCGCCTCGATCGTCTCCAAGATCGAGCGCCGCGCCGCGCTCGACAACCTCGAGGAGCTGCTCGAGGCCTCGGACGGGATCATGGTCGCCCGCGGTGACCTGGGCGTGGAACTCGAGCTCTCCGACCTGCCGATCGTCCAGAAGTCGATCCTCACGGCCGCCGTGCGCGCCGGCAAGTACACGATCACCGCCACCGAGATGCTCGAGTCGATGATCCAGTCGAGCCGTCCGACGCGCGCCGAGGTCACCGACGTGGCCAACGCGGTCCTCGACGGCTCGGACGCGGTCATGCTCAGCGCGGAGACGGCCGTGGGGGACTACCCCGTGGCCGCGGTGCGGCAGATGTCCAACATCGCCCTCTCCGTCGAGCGGTCCCAGCGCTACCAGCACCGCCCTCGCCTGAAGCTCAAGGCCGAGGACGCGACCTTCCGCAACGCCATCGCCATGGCCGCGGTGCACACGGCCAACGCCCTCGGCCTGCGCCGCATCGTCTGCTTCACGGAGACCGGCAACACCGCGCGCCTGCTGTCGCGCTACCGCCCGAGCGCGGAGATCATCGGCCTCTCCCCCGACCCCGGCTCGGTCGCGCGGATGACCGCGCTGGCCCACGTCCGTCCGGTGGTGTTCCGCCGCCAGGCCAACCTCGAGGACATGATCCAGCGCGCCTCCCAGACCCTGCTGGAGCGCGGCATGGTCGAGGACGGCGAGGAGGTCATCATCGTGGCCGGCGTCCCGCCGGGCGTCGCGCGCAGCACCAACGTGATGAAGCTGCACCGGATCGGCGAGACCGTCCGCTTCTCCTGAGCGAGTGCGGGCCCGGCGCCGCATCGGCGCATGCCCGAACCCGTGCGCCGGCTGGACGCCTGCTGTGCTCCCGTCGTGCACCCGGGCCTCCGGCGCCCGCCGCCGGATCGACCGGTCCGGCCGGGGCTGCAATGGGGACTCCCGTCCGGGGCCGTGAGGCGGGCCCTCGCGACCCAGAACGGAACCGCCCCCTGGCCCTTGACTGAGATCGCCGCGCGAGGGATCGTTCTCTCCCCGATGCTCTCTCGCCTCCAGCTCCCCCGGTTCCTCGGTCGCCGCCGCGAGGACGAGGTCCGCAATGCGGACCGGGCAGCCGCAGGCACCTCCGCCGCGCGCGTCGTGTGCGTGGCGAGCGGCAAGGGAGGCACGGGCAAGAGCATCACGGCCTCGAACCTGGCCGTGCAGCGCGCCAAGCGCGGGGAGAGGGTCCTGCTCGTGGACTTCGACGCGGGCCTCGCCAACGCCCACCTGCTGCTGGGAGTGAGCCCCGAGTACGACCTCGGGCACGTGCTCGAGGGGGTCGTGGGGGCGCGCGAGGCGGCCGTCGACTGCGACTTCGGCCTCAAGCTGCTCTCCGGCGGGGTCGGGCGTCAGAACCTCATCAACCCGACCCGGCGCGAGCTCGACCGCCTCTTCAAGGCCCTGCGCCCCCTGGAGGACGAGTTCGACCTGATCGTGATCGATCACGGCGCGGGGCTCGGCTACTCGACCGTGGCGCACCTGGCGGCGACCTCCACCCTGGTGCTCGTGACCAACCCCGAGCTGACGGCGCTGAGTGACGCCTACGCGCTCTACAAGCGCGCCGTGACCGTGAACCCGCAGATGCGGGTCGGCGTCGTCGTCAACCGCGTGGGCGACGAGGGGCTGGCCCTAGCGGCCTGGGAGCGCTTCCGCGGCGCAGCTCAGCGGTTCCTGCGACAGGAGCCCGACTACGTGGGCTGGGTCCCCGCCGACCCGGCCGTGAGCCAGAGCGTCCAGCAGCGGCGGCCGATCACGCTCTCCTGGCCCGAGGCTCCGGCCGCGAAGGCCCTCGAGGAAGTCGCGAACTGGGCTCCGCTCGACCACGCGCGCGCCGCGACGGCGTTCTACGAGCGCGCGCGCCGTGCGCTGCGCTGACGGCCGCTTCGTCACCCCGGCGCGCCCCCTGCGCGAAGTCGCTGTCCGTTCGGCCCCTGCGGCGCGCACGCTGCGGATGTGCGATAGACTGCGAAGCGACTCCACGACCCCGGCTCGGCGCGCCCTTGCGTCCGCGCCTCGCACCCCACGATGAGCCCCGCTCCCTCCACCTCTCGCAGCGGCCGCCGTCACCACGCCGGCCCCCTGCAGGTGCTGGCGCTCGTCAACCAGAAGGGCGGCTGCGGGAAGACCACCACCGCGGTGAACCTCGCCGGCGCGCTGGCGCGTCGCGGGGAGCGGGTCCTGCTCGTGGACCTGGATCCTCAGGCTCACGCGACCATGGCGGTCGGCGTCGCCCCGGAGGGGCCGACCCTCGCGGAGGTCCTACTGGAGGAGGCCTACATCGAGCAGGCCATCGTCGAGGGCCCGCTCGGCCTGCACCTGCTCCCCTCGCGTGCGCGGCTGATCGAGTTCGAGGAGGCCTCCGAGCGCCTGCTCCACGCGGAGCAGCGGCTGCAGCACGCCCTGGACGCCGTGCGCGATCGCTACGACTTCGTGGTGCTCGACTGCCCGCCCCGGGCGGACGGTGTCCTCTGCGCCAACGCCCTCTTCGCGTGCACGCGCGCCCTCCTCGTCGTCGAGACGGGGGCCTTCGCGCTCCAGGGTGCCCTGCAGGCCCTGCGCATCCTGGAGGGCGTGGGGGAGAGCCAGGAGCGCACCTATCCCGTCCGCGTCGTCGGGACGCTGTTCGACCGCAGCCAGCGCTTCGCGCGTGAGCTGCTGATCGCCCTCCACGCACGCTTCGGGCGCGCGCTGTTCGACACCGTGATCCGGACCAGTGTGCGGCTCCGTGAGGCCCCGGCCATGGGGCTCCCCGTCCACGCGCTCGATCCCGCGAGCCGCGCGGCAGCCGACTTCGACGCCCTCGCCGCTGAGGTCGTGGCCGACCGGGCAGCTGCGCCGCACGAGCCCCACGCCCTCCACATCGGCGCCGCACCCGAGGCCAGCGCCCTCACCACCTGATCCCCATGGAAGCCCTCGCCCTCCTCTGCACGCTGCACGCCGACGGTCCGGCCACCCTCCAGCGCCTCCGTCGCGGCGGCTGTCCGGACCTGGCCGCCGTCGAGGCCCTTCCGGCCGAGGAGCTCGCGCGGCTCGTCGGGATCTCGGCCTCCGCTGCGCGCCGCCTCGCGCGCGAGGCCACGCTGCTGCGCGAGCGCCTCGCTCCGGGCGATGCCGACGCCCTGCTCGACCAGGAGGAGGCCCCGGAGATTCTGCAGCGCAGCGAGCGCCCGACCGCGGCGCTCGACGGTCGGGACCGCGACCTGATCCGTCGCGTGCTCGCGCGCCCCGTGCCCGAGGAGGCCGGCACGGCCGCCGGGCCGGAGGGCCCCGAGCCGGAGGAGGCTGTGGCCGCTGCCGCTGCGCCGGCCCCTGCTCCCGTGGCGGCTCCCGCTGAGCCCGTTCCCTCCGCTCCCGAGCAGGCTGCGACGAGCCTCGACCAGGGGGCCCGGCCGCAGGTGGACGCCTCTCTGGAGAGTGACGGAGACGTGCCTGGCTTCGAGGAGGAGGCCGTTGAGGATGAGGCCACTGAGGATGAGGCCACTGAGGAGGAGGCCACTGCCGAGGAACCCACCGCCGAGGCAGCCATGACCGATGCCATGGCCGACAGGGCCATCCCCGGACTGCAGGGCACGCCCCTCGAACCTGGCACCGTCGATGGCCTCGGCTCGACGGAGCTGGCTGTCCTGGCCGACGAGGGGATCACGACCCTGGAGGAGCTGGGCGCGGCGGACGTGGGCACCTGCGCCCGCGCGACCGGCCTCCCGTTCAGCTCCGTGGCTCGCTGGGTGTTCCTCGCGCGTCGCGGGGGCCAGCTCCCCGCCGCGCCCGCGGCGGACGCGCCCTTCGGCACCGGCGTGATGGAGGCGGAGTCTCCGGAGAGCGAGCCGATCGGCACGCCCGAGCTAGCCGTCGAGCCCTTGGAGCTGGAGGACACACGCTCCGATGCGCCGAAGCTCCAGGAGCCCGCGGAGGAGGCAGCGTCCGATGCCTTCGGCGCCTGCGTGTTCGACGAGCCGCGATCCACATCACGACCCGAGCCGCGCGAGTCGGCTCCCGAGCCGCCGGCCGAGCGCCCCGTCGCGGCCGTGGAGGTGAGTGAGCCGGCAGTGCTCGAGCCGGCCCTGCCTGAGTCGGCGCTGCCTGATGCCGTTCTGCCGGAGCAGCCTCACGGTGAGGAGCCCGCACCCAAAGAAGCCTGCCGGCCCGAGGCGCCCGCGGCTCCGACCGACCTCGTGGAGGCTGTGGAC
>WTJQ01000269.1 GCA_011524785.1 Planctomycetota bacterium
GTGCACTCCCCGACCGCTCGAGGGGGTGAGGGATAGCGTTCGTTGGCGCCCCCATCGGGGCGTCGTGGAACTCGTCCCCTGCACCGCACGTCCCGCAGGGGCGAGAGCCACCACCTCACCGACCCGCACAGCAGACCGCAGATGCTCCACTGCACCCGCTCCTCGGCCCTGGCCGTCGCCGCTCTCCTGCCCCTCGCCCTCGGCTCCTGCGGAGGCGGAGGAGGCGCCGTCGCCACCGATGCTCCGTCGAGCCTCTCGTACTACGGGGCGACGCTGTCCCTGATGCTGGGCCTGCAGATGGACCCGCTGACCCCCGAGGTGGAGGGCAGCGTCTCGTCCTGGAGCGTGGACCCCCCGCTCCCGGCAGGGATCGTCCTGAACGCCAGCACGGGCGTCCTCTCCGGGACACCCACCGCGGCCTCCCCTCTCACGACCCACACCATCACGGCCTCGAACGCGGGCGGCTCCGCGACGGCGACGCTCTTCCTCGGAGTGTCCGGCGCCCTCCGGCACCTCGTGGCTGGCGGGGAGGGCCTCCAGTCGGTCGAGATGTTCCGCGTCGACGCCAAGACGGGGACGCCTGCCCACGACGGGTGGTACGACGAGTCGGAGGGTCTGCGCGCCCTGGCCGCCCACCCCGCTCGCCCCCTCACCTACTCGATCGTCGGCGACAGCCCGGCGCGGCTCCACGTGCACTACGTGCGGGCCGACCAGATCCAGCCGGACGAGATCCCCGCACCGGGCAACCTGAACGTGGAGCTGCCCGCCAGCTCCTCCTACTCGCTCGCCATCGATCCCCAGGGCCGCAGCCTCGCGATCACGGCCGAGGACGCAGACCTCCTGCGGGTCTACCCCCTCTGGCCCGACGGGCGCCTCCGCGTCGGTGCGGTCGGCCAGGCCGGGCTCGACCGCGCCCGCCTCGCGACCTACGCCCAGGACGGCGCACGGCTCCTGATCGGCGAGGAGCGCCCCGGGACCGAGTTCGGGCTGACGGCCTACGACCTCGACGCGGAGGGGCTCCCGATCCTCGAGCCCGGCCCGGCCCATGCCCCCCTCAACGGCTTCGAGCCCACGGCGCTGGACGCCTCCGGCCTCGCCACCTTCGTGGCCGTGAGCGGCTTCGGCCAGGACCTCCTCCTGCGGGTCGACCTGTCGGGCCCGGAGCCCGTTGCCGAGGCTCCCTTCCCCCTGGCCGCCCGGGCGGCGGCGGTCCGCCTGCAGCCCACGCGGCGGTCTCTCTGCGTCCTCCTCGGCGAGGACACCGACGCCATCCAGCGCATCTCCCTCGATCCCACCTCCCTGGAGGTCACCAAGTCGGGAGAGCCGGTGCCCATCGGCACCGACCCGGCCGACCTGGTGTACGACTCGACCGGCCGCTTCCTCTTCGTGTCCGGGACGGGCGTGGACGGCCTGCTCGCCTTCGAGACGGCGCCTGGGGACGGCGCCCTCGACTCTCGCGGCGCGTTCCGGACGCGCAGTGGCGCCCAGCACCTCGCGGTCGTGGTCGGGGATGCCCCGGTCCGGGCAGAGGTGGTCGGCGTCTACGTGACGGACCGTGGCCGGCAGATCGTCGGGCAGGGCTCCGACATCCCCGACGGGGAGCTGCATCACTTCGCACTCGACTCCGAGCTGGGCACCCTGTCCCAGGCAGCGATCAGCACCAGCCTCGGCCTCGATCCCAGCCAGGTCGCCGTCGATCCGCGGGGCCGCCGGATGTTCGTGCTCGACGCTCCCGGCCAGAGCGTCTACCCCGTCGAGATCGCGGCCGACGGCTCGCTGACCGTGGGGGCCCCCGTCGAGACGGACCTCGACCCGCGGGCCCTCGCCCTCAGCCCGACCGGGCGCGTGCTCTACGTCGCGGCCAACGGTCAGACCATGGGCGTGCGCATGACGAGCTATGCGGTCGACCCGGCGACCGGCGCCCTCAGCGTGCAGTCCGTGATGCCCTCCCCTGCCGCCCCCCGGCTCCTGGCGGTCGATCCCACGGGGCGCTTCCTGCTCGGGACGGAGCCCTCAGCCGGCCTCCTGCTGAGCTACCCCCTCCGGGCCGACGAGGGCCTCGACGGCAGCCGCGCCATCCAGCAGACGGTGGTCCCGAACGGCCCGAACGACCTGCTGTTCGCGAGGAGCGGCTCCGAGGCCTTCGTCAGCGTCCGCGACGAGGGACTCCTGCGGGCCTACTTCGTGCACCCCGACACGGGCGCCCTCATCGTGAAGGAGAACGAGGCCGGCGCTCGGACCATCGACCTCGGCCCGGGAACGGAGCCGCGCGCCCTCGTCCACCACCCGTTCCTGCGGCGCCTCTACGCCGCGAGCTCGAGCCCCAGCGGCATCCACCACACGGACTACTGGGCCGACGACATGGCGGACTTCCTCGACACGGGCCTGGGCCTCTCGCACCTCGCGATCTCACCCCTCGGCCGCTTCCTCTTCGCGGTGGACGAGGACGACCAGAGCCTGGTGGGGATGACGCTGGAGGCGGGCGTGCCGGTGCTCCAGTCGCAGCCGCCCTACCTCCTCGAGGAGCCCGCCGAGGTCACCCTGGCCGTGACCTGGCAGTGACCTCGCAGTGACGACCTGGAGGCCCCCCGGTCGCAGGAGCCCGCCGCCGACGCAGCGGCGGCCTGCCGGCCGGCGGCGCCGGGACCGGGGAGAGTGGCCTGGGACCGTGCAGGGTCCTTGCCGCTGCCCCGCCGGTCAGCTCCCGCGGCCCTCGGTCCCAGCAGCGCGACGCGCGACCCAGGTCGCCATGGCGCGGAGCCCCTGGACCCGGGTCGACTTCAGCGGCTCGAGCGGCTCCAGACCGCGGGCCTCCGCGTGGGCGAGGAGCTCCTCCTCCCCCACGAGGTACCACTCACGCTCGTCGAGGAGTCGATAGCGGCCCGAGCCGAGGGGCTGGACCGCGTCCTCGACGGTCGTCCGGGTCGCGAGCCGTGCGAAGAGGACCCCTCCGGGACGAAGCACGCGGACGAGCTCGTCGAGCATGTCCGCGAAGGCTCGGTGATCGACGGCGAAGTGCAGCACGGCGCAGCAGATCACGGCGTCGAAGGACGCGTCGTCGAACGGCAGCTCCGCGAGATCCGCCTCGAGCAGTCGGTCCGGACCGAGGCCGAGGTGCTCACGGGCCTCCGCCAGCGCCTCGGGAGAGCGATCGACCCCCACGAGGTCGGCCCCCTGCTCGACGAGCCAGCGCGCGTTGCGCCCGCGGCCGCACCCGGCGTCGAGGACCCGCTGGCCCGGGTGCAGGCGCCCCTTCACCAGCTGATCGAAGAGGTAGACGTCGAGGCCCTCGAAGGCGCTGAGGTCGGTGTCCATGCTCGGGGAGAGGTCGGATCGCTTGGCGGCTGGCGCGCCGGTGAGAGGGCTTCAACGCGCGCACCCCCGCCCCGGCCGGGCCGGAGCGGGGGTGCGCAGCAACCCTCAGGGAGTCACTTCTTGGCCTCGGCCTTCGCGAGGAGCTCCTCGATCTTGTCGTCCATGGCCGAGCCGGAGTGGCCGGTCATCACGATCTTGCCGTCGGTGTCGAGGAGGAAGTAGGTGGGGTAGCCGCGCACGCGGTACATGTCCGCGATGGGCGTGTCCTCACCCTGGTAGGCGCTGATCCAGGAGACCCCGTGGGTCTCGAGACCCTTGCGGTAGTCCTCCGGGCTGTCGCCGGTGTTGACGCCGATGAGGGCGAAGGGGCGGTCTTGGTGGAGCTTCACGAGCTCCCGCAGGTGCGGCATCGCCGACCTGCAGGGGCCTCACCAGAAGCCGTAGAAGTCGAGCACCACCACCTTGCCGCGGTAGTCCGACAGCTTGAACTGGTGGCCGTCGATGGTCTCGCCCATGAAGTCGGGCGCCACCTTGCCGGGCAGGAGGTCCTCGGGACTGACCATCTCGCCGCGGGCACGCATGCCCCAGGGCGTGTCGCCGTACTCCTCGACCAAGCGGACGAGGAGCGCCTTGGCCTCGGCCTCCGCGGTCTCACCGCCGAGGCGCCGCAGGAGGGCGACGGTCTCGAACATGGCGCTGGCCTGGACGGAGGCGTCCTCGTTGGCCTCGGCCGTGCGCCGGAGGACGTCGACGAGCCACTCCTCCCCCACGACCTTGCGCTGCTTGACCAGGGCCGGGATACCGGCGCCGAACCACGCTTCGGCGTGGTGGCCGACGACGCGCTCAGCGAGGGCCTTGCGCTCGACGTCGAGCTCCGAGAGGCGCAGGCCTCGGTCGCGCACGTTGTCGAGCATCCAGAGCAGCGCTCCGAAGGCCTCGCGGCGCTCCTTCCCGTCGGCCATCGCCGCGAAGCGCGGCCAGAACGCCTTGACCGGGTGCTCGGCCCGGATGGCCTTCTTCTCCTTGATGCCGTTGGCGCCGCGGAGCCGCTGGCGCCAGGCGTCCTTGGCAGCATCGAACTCGGCGACGAGTTCGGACACCGCATCCAGCGAGGGGACCGCGGCGACGACGGGCGTCGCCAGGGTCGCGGGCGGCTCGAAGGCCGTGCCCGAGAGGGTCAGAATGAGGGGAAGGATCATGAGGGTCTCGTGGACGGAGGGCGTTCAGGTCGCGGTCGGACAACGCGCAGATCAGAGTGAACAGGATCTTGCCGTGCTTTGCCAGTGGGCCTGCGGGTGCCCTGCGGGGGTGTCCCAAGGGCACGCCAGGAGCGGTCGGTGGCCCGCATGGGCGGGCGGACTGGCCCCGGAAGAGGGCGCAGCGACCGCCCCGAAGGAGCGGTCGCTGCGCGGAGCCGGACGCGGGCCCGGACTCACGGCTGCGTCGGCGTCAGAGCTGAGTGGCCTCCAGGCTGACCGGCTCCGGGGGCTGGACCTTGGGCTC
>WTJQ01000079.1 GCA_011524785.1 Planctomycetota bacterium
GCCAAGAGCTCGCCGGTCGAGGTGACCCTCGCCGCCGGGGAGCAGCGCGAGGACGTGGTCGTCTACCTGCGCCGCGGTGCGGAGCTCACGGTGCGCGTGCATCCTGCGGCCGGGCCCGTTGCCGGACGGAGCGTGCAGCTCACCGGCGGGGGCTGGCGTCGCGAGGAGACCGATGCCGACGGGCAGGTCGTCTTCACGGGCCTCGACCCCGGCGACTACGAGGTCACCCTGCAGCCTGCGGGCGGCGACGACTTCGGGGGCCGCGGCTGGATGCAGCGCATGGCCAACGAGAAGAAGGTCGAGATCTCGCTGGTGGACCAGCAGCGCGCGCAGGTGGTCGTGGGCGAGCCCTCGGCCACGGCCGTCACGGTCTCCGGTCGCGTGACGGCGGGCGGGGACGCAGTCGCTGGCGCGGTCCTGACCGTCACGCCCGCCGAGGGCGGTGATCCGGTGGGCGCCGTCGAGGCCGATGCGACCGGCTCCTACTCGGTCACCATCGACTCCCCTGGGGAGTACCGGTTCCTGGTCGGACGCAGCTGGCAGAGCCAGTCGCCCTTCGTCCGCGAGGTGCCGAGCGGGCGCACCCACACGCTGGACTTCGAGCTCCCGACGATCTCCATCAGCGGCGTCGTCCGCGGGGCGAGCGGCGAGCTCGTCGCCGAGGCCGCGATCTCGCTGACGCCCACAGGGCAGCCCCAGGGCGGCGGCAACTCCCGCTTCCTCGGGGTGCGGCGAGAGAACAGCGGCGGGGACGGGGCCTATCGATTCGGTGAGGTCTCCCCGGGGACGTACACCATCCGCGTCGCCGACTCGCGCCGCGGGGATCAGCGGGCTGGCCTGCTCCTCCTCGAGGACGTGACGGTGGGCGAGGAACCTCTCGCTCTCGACCTCGACCTGCCGCGCGCCGGCGGGGTGAAGGGCACCTGCCGCGACGGCTCGGGCCAGGCGGTCGGCCGCGCTCGGATCCGCGTGACCTCGGCCTCGGGGGTCTCGCTGCGCTCCTGGAGCCGCGTCTTCAGCCGCCCTGGCGGCTCCTACTCCCTGGAGGGGCTGCCCGTCGGCGAGGTCTTCGTCGAGGCGACTCAGGGCGACCGGAGCTCGGGCCGGATCTCCGTCCAGGTGCCCGCAGGGGGGAACGCCTCCCTGGACCTGGTCCTCGAGTGAGGACGGGCGAGGCGCCCGTCACGGGACGGGCTGCGGCCCGGGCGCTTCGGATCGAGGCAGAGGCCCACGCGCTCCTGCGGGGGAGGGCAGGGGCGCAGCCACTCCCTCGAGCTCCACGGGCTGGAGCGGACTGCCCTGGGGACTCACCGGGTGCGAGGACCTGCTCGCTGCCGGGTGCCGCTCGCGGTGCCCACGGCCGTGCGCGGCCCGGCGCCGCCCGCTTGCTCTGCGAACCGCCCGCCCGCCCGCGCGGACGGGTCCGCGGATGCGTCCCTGCAGCGAACGCATGGACTGACGCGCGCTCTCGTGCGCGAGCCAGGCCAGGGCCCAGGTCGCCACGGTGAACGAGGCGAGGAGACCCAGTGCGGTGTCGGGGGAGATCGGCATGCCTGCTGCTCCTGTCGACCCGCGATCGCCTCAGCCGAGGGGTGGAGGCCGCTCGGGGCGCAGGGTTCGCAGGGATGGGAAGGACGGGCTTGCCCGAGGCCTCGTCCTTGGGGAGAGTCCTCAGGATGAACCCGCGGTCCCTCCTCGTTGGCGTGCTCCTGGGGCTCCTCGTCGCGGCGGCCGGAGGCTGGAGGCCAGGCCGCTCCGCGGAGGCGGTCGATGCCCCGAGCGGCCCGCCCGAGCCGGTGCAGGAACTGCCGACCGAGGGCGCTGGGATCGTGCCGACGGCGGAGCCGGAGCCGACTTCAGGGCCGCAGTCCGAGCCGGAGCCCACGGCATCGCTCGCTGGGGACGAGCGCGCGGAGCTGGAGCGGCTGCGGGCCTGGACCGACACCCGCGAGCAGGAGCTCCTGACGGAGCTGGACCAGGCCTTCTCGCGGTACGAGCAGCAGCTCCTGGCCAACCTGCCGCTCACGCCCGAGCAGGTGCTCGAGGGTCTCCAGGCAGCCCCGGACCTCGTGCACCGGATCCTGGAGCCCGGGGGCGATCCTGCCGGGGCCGCGGCCGTCGGGGAGCTCTACTGGTCCCCCGGGCGTGATCAGGCGGTGCTCGTGGTGGAGGGGCTGGCGGTCTCCCCCGACCTGCAGCTCCAGGTCTTCGCCGTCGATGGCAAGCGCGAGGACGATGCCCCCGTGTCCCTGGGCTTGTTCCATGCGGAAGGAGCGCAGCGCACGGTGGCCGTTCTCGAGCCGGCCCTGCCCCTCGGCTCGGTGGCTCAGGTCCTCGTGACCGCCGAGGCCCCGGGGGGGCGCGTCGTGTCCCTGCAGGAGCGGCTCGTCCTGGCCTCCCTTCGCTGATGGGGCTCGTCCCGTGTGGCGGGGGCTGGCCTTGGAACACCTGGTAGGCCCTCGTGAGGGCCTCCAGAGGGGCTCGGAGGTCCTCGATCGGGACATCTGGACCCACTCCGGCCCCAGGGGTGGAACTCGTCGACGCGCTGTCCCAGAAGGGGGGAGCCCGGGGGATCGCTCCAACGGGTCAGCGCCGAGGCACCCGGGGGGGAGCTTCGGCGCCTCTCTTGGGGCCTGGAGCCGGCGCGGCCGGCTGCCCCACGCGGGGAGCGGGCCCCTCTCCTGGGCAGCGCGTCAGCGCCTGCGGCGGCGCCTGCCGCCGCGACGACCTCGCGGACGCGGAGGTGCCTCCTGCCCTGCCGCGAGCCAGCCCGCGGGGGGCTCGCGCTGGGCGAGTTCGAGGACGAAGCGGCTCGGGTGACGGGTGACGCGCTGGCCCCCGCGGGCACGCTCCAGGCAGTAGGACATCTGGAGGGAGCGCTGGGCGCGCGTGATGCCCACATAGGCGAGGCGCCGCTCCTCCTCGATCGTGTCCTCCTGGGCCGCCTTCAGGTGCGGCAGGATCCCCTCCTCGAGGCCGACCAGGAAGACGCGCGGGAACTCGAGGCCCTTGGACGCGTGCAGCGTCATGAGCGTCACGGAGAGCCGCTTGGCCGCCTTCTCCGCGTCGTCGCGCTCGTCGGCCTTGAGGAGCAGCTCGTCGATGAAGCGCTGCAGGCGCGGGCGCTTGCTGCGGCGGGCGTAGTTCTCGGCCGCGTTCAGGATCTCGTCGACCGCCTCCCAGCGCTTGGTGCGCTCGGCCTCGTCGGGGTAGGTCCGCCGGACCTCCTCCTCGTAGCCGACCTCGTCGATGGTCGCGCGAATGAGCGGGACGAGGTTCGAGGTCGAGTCCGGGTGCAGGCTGCGCAGGGTCGCGAGGCGCGTCAGGAGCCGCTGCGCGGGCGCGATCCGGTCGGCCTTGACGCCGGGGACGTCGCCCGCGGCGAAGACCTCGGCGAGGGTCCTGCCCTCGGCGGTCGCGTGCGCGAGACAGCGGTCGATCGTGGCCTTGCCGATGCCGCGCGGCGGCGCGTTGAGGACGCGCAGCAGGGCCTCCTCGTCGTCGGGGGAGTCCAGGAGGCGCAGGTACCCGAGGACGTCCCGCACCTCCTTGCGATCGAAGAAGCTCTGGCCGCCGACCAGGGTGTAGGGGATCCCCTTCAGCCGCAGCTCCGACTCGAAGGGGCGTGCCTGGACGGCGGTGCGGAACAGGATCGCGAACTCGTCGAGCGCGTGGCCCGCCTCGACCAGCTCCCCGATGCGCTGCACGACCTTCTCGGCCTCCACCTCCTCGTCCCGCATGGTCACGAGCTGGATGGGCTCGCCGTCCCCGAGGGCGGAGTGCAGCTCCTTCTCGTGCCGGCCGGTGTTGTGGGCGATCAGGCGGTTGGCGCAGCGGAGGATCGGGGCCGTCGAGCGGTAGTTGGTCTCGAGCTTCACGACCTTGGCGCCCGGGAAGGTCTTCTCGAAGGAGAGGATCTTCGACATGTCCGCGCCCCGCCAGCCGTAGATGCTCTGGTCGTCGTCCCCGACCACGCAGAGGTTGCGGTGGCGTCCTGCGATGCCGCGCACGATCTCGAACTGCGGGCCGTTCGTGTCCTGGTACTCGTCCACCAGCATGTACCGATGGCGGTCGGCCACCAGGTCCTGCAGGGGCCGCTCCTGGAGCAGCCGTCGGGTCTCCAGGAGGAGGTCGTCGAAGTCGAGCTTCCGGCGCCGGCGCAGGGCGTCCTGGTAGCGCTCCCAGGCGAGCGCGACCAGCTCCCCGCGCTCGCCGGTCACGCTGCGGGCGAGCTGGTCCGGGCCCTGCAGGCGGTTCTTGGCCAGGCTGATCAGGCTGAGCGCCTCGCGGGGCTTCACGGCGCTGGCGGGTGCGCGCACCTCCCGCAGGGCCTTGGTGATCATCGTGCGCTGGTCGCCGGGGTCGCAGATCGTGAAGCCCCGCGGCATCCCGAGGTCCTCGGGGCGCTCCCGTAGCAGGTTCAGGCAGAAGGAGTGGAAGGTGGAGGCGATCACCTCCTCTCCGCGCGCCCCGATCATCTGCTTCAGCCGCTCGCGCATCTCCGCGGCGGCCTTGTTGGTGAAGGTCACCGCCAGGATGTGCTCGGGTCGGACCCCCTTGGCGATGAGGTACGCGATGCGCGTGGTGACCACCCGCGTCTTGCCCGTCCCGGCGCCCGCGAGGACCAGGAGAGGGCCCTCGGTGGTCTCGACGGCCTCGCGCTGCGCGGGGTTGAGGCTGGCGATGAGGGGGCGGAGGTCCGGCATCGGGGCCGGGGACCCTAGCAGGGCCCTCTGCGCGCCTCCACAGCGGCGCTGGATCTTCGGGAGCGAGGGGCAGATCCGGGGCTCGATCGGCCGATCATGGGAGG
>WTJQ01000437.1 GCA_011524785.1 Planctomycetota bacterium
CCCTCTCCCCCGCGACCCAGACACCCCCGCCCTGAGGGACCCATCAGGGACATCCAGCCATGAGCAACATCGGAACCATCGCTCAGATCTTCGGCCCCGTGGTCGACGTCCGCTTCGAGCCGGGCAACCTGCCCAACATCTTCAACGCGGTCGCGGTCAAGGACGACGCCCTCGGCATCGACCTCGTCCTCGAGGTGGCCCAGCACCTGGGCAACGACGTCGCCCGCTGCGTCGCCATGGCCTCCACCGACGGCTGCCGCCGCGGGATGGACGCCACCGACTCGGGGGCGCCGATCTCCGTCCCCGTTGGCGAGGACACCAAGGGCCGGATCTTCAACCTGCTGGGCCGCCCCCTCGACGAGGTCGCCCGCGGCGCGATGCCCGCGACCGACACCTGGCCGATCCACCGGCCTGCCCCGAGCTTCGAGGCCCAGGAGGCGATCTCCGAGGTCTTCGAGACCGGCATCAAGGTCGTCGACCTCCTGTGCCCCTTCGCGAAGGGCGGCAAGATCGGCCTCTTCGGGGGTGCGGGCGTCGGCAAGACCGTCCTCATCCAGGAGCTGATCCGGATCACCGCGGTCGAGAAGGGTGGCTTCTCGGTGTTCGCCGGCGTTGGCGAGCGGACCCGTGAGGGCAACGACCTCTGGCTCGAGATGAGCGAGGCCAAGTACAAGCTGCCGGACGGCGGCGAGGCCTCCGTGATCGACAACGCCGTGCTCGTCTTCGGTCAGATGAACGAGCCCCCGGGTGCGCGCCTGCGGGTCGCCCTGACCGGGCTGACCATGGCCGAGTACTTCCGCGACGAGAAGAAGCAGGACGTGCTCCTCTTCGTCGACAACATCTTCCGCTTCGTGCAGGCCGGCTCCGAGGTGTCCGCGCTCCTCGGGCGGATGCCCTCCGCGGTGGGCTACCAGCCGACCATGGCCAGCGAGATGGGTGCCCTCCAGGAGCGCATCACCTCGACGACCGATGGCTCGGTGACCTCCATGCAGGCCGTGTACGTCCCTGCGGACGACATCACCGACCCCGCGCCGGTGGCCACCTTCGCTCACCTCGACTCGACGATCATCCTGGATCGCGCCATCTCGGAGCTCGGCATCTACCCCGCGGTGGACCCGCTGAAGTCCACCTCGCGGATGCTCGACCCGAACACGGTCGGTGAGGAGCACTACAACGTGGCTCGCCAGGTGCAGCAGACCCTGCAGCGCTACGCGGACCTCAAGGACATCATCGCGATCCTCGGTGTCGAGGAGCTCTCGGACGACGACAAGCTGGTCGTGCACCGCGCGCGCCGCATGCAGAAGTTCCTGGCCCAGCCGTTCTTCGTCGCGGAGCAGTTCACGGGCATGCCCGGCGTGTTCGTGCCCCTCGAGGACACCGTCCGCTCCTTCCGCGAGATCCTCGACGGGGTCCACGACGACCTGCCCGAGGACGCCTTCTACATGGTCTCGAGCATCGAGAAGGCCATCGAGAAGGCCAAGTCGATGGAGGCCTGAGCTCCTCCCCGAGCCCCACTGAACCATGGCCGGTGCCATCACCCTTCGCGTCATCACCCCCGATCGGGTCCTCGTGGACTCGAGTGCGGACCAGGTGCGCTTCCCCGGGCTCGACGGCTCGGTGGGCGTGCTCGCACGGCACGCCCACATGGTCTCGGCGCTGGACGCCGGCGAGCTGACGTGGGAGGGCCCCGAGGGCCCCGGCCGGATGTTCGTGGCGGGCGGCTTCGTCGAGGTCCGCTCCAACACCCTGCGCGTCGTCACGCAGTCCGGGGAGCTGGCGAGCGACATCGACGTCGAGCGCGCCAAGGCCGCGGCCGAGCGCGCGAAGGAGCGCATGGGGCCCCAGGCCCTCCGGGCCGGCGGCGTCGACCTCCTGCGCGCCGAGGCCTCCCTCCGCCGTGCCATGCAGCGCATCCGCGTCGCCCAGGGCCGCTGACGATGGCGGACGCCTGGCGCCGGACCCATCTCTGTGGCGAGCTGCGGGAGCAGCACGTCGGCGAGCGCGTGATCCTCAACGGCTGGGTCGCCAAGCGCCGCAACCTCGGGGGGATCTACTTCCTCGACGTCCGGGACCGGTACGGTCTCACCCAGGTCGTCCTGGACGGCAGCGAGTCCTGGGACGGGGCCGAGGGTGCTGAGCACCTCAGCCCCGAGGACGTGGTCAGCGTCACCGGGGAGGTCGTGCTGCGGGAGCAGCCCAATGCCGAGCTGCCCACCGGCCTGATCGAGGTGCGCGTCCAGGCGATCCGGAAGCTGGCCTCGTCGCAGCTGCCGCCCTTCGAGATCGTCCGCGACATCGACACGAACATCGACCTGCGCCTCCGCTACCGGTTCCTGGACCTCCGCCGGCCGGACATGCAGGAGAAGCTCGCGCACCGCTCCCGCTTCATCGGGGCGATGCGCAACGCGTTCCTCAAGCGCTCCTTCCTCGAGATCGAGACCCCGATCCTGACGAAGGCCACGCCCGAGGGTGCGCGGGACTACCTCGTGCCCTCCCGCGTCCACCCGGGCAAGTTCTACGCGCTCCCTCAGAGCCCGCAGATCTTCAAGCAGATCCTGATGGTCTCGGGGATGGATCGCTACTTCCAGGTCGCCCGCTGCTTCCGCGACGAGGACCTGCGAGCGGACCGGCAGCCCGAGTTCACCCAGCTGGACATGGAGATGTCCTTCGTCGAGGAGGAGGACGTCTTCGCGTGCTGGGAGGGGATCATGGGCGACACGTTCCGCGACGCGATGGACGTGGAGCTCCCCGAGGCGTTCCCTCGCCTGACCTGGCACGAGGCCATGGAGCGCTTCGGGATCGACAAGCCCGACACGCGCTTCGGGTGCGAGCTGCACTGCCTCGCGGAGTGGGTGCCGACCACCGACTTCGGTGTCTTCAAGAAGGCGCTCGAGAGCGGAGGGCGCGTGATGGGCTTCGCCGTCCCCGGCGGCGGGGCGCGCGTCAGTCGCGGCGCGCTGAAGTCGCTCGAGAAGTTCGCCAAGGAGCTCGGCGCGCCGGGCCTCGCCTGGTGGAAGCCCGCCGAGAGCGGAGGCGCCGCCGGCCCGATGGCGCGCTTCTGCGAGGGCGAGGTCGGAGCCGACCTGCTCAAGCGTCTGGGAGTCGAGGAGGATGCCCTGGTCCTGTTCTCCGCGGGGGAGCAGGCGCTGGTCTGGCGCGTGCTGGGCGAGCTGCGCCTCCGGCTCGGCCGCGACCTCGACCTGATCCCCGAGGGACAGTGGAACTTCCTCTGGGTCACGTCCTTCCCGATGTTCGAGTGGGACGAGGAGGCGCAGCGCTGGTTCTCCTCGCACCATCCCTTCACCGCTCCCGAGGACTGGGAGCTGGAGGGGGATCCGGGCTCCATGGCGAGCCGGGCGTACGACCTGGTGCTGAACGGCTGGGAGCTGGGCTCCGGCTCGATCCGGATCCACCGGCAGGACACCCAGCGACGGGTGTTCGAGCTGCTCGGCATCGGACCCGAGGAGCAGCAGCACAAGTTCGGCTTCCTCCTGGACGCCCTGTCCTACGGAGCGCCGCCCCACGGTGGACTTGGGCTGGGCCTCGATCGCCTCGTGGCCCTCACCCTGGGGCTGGACTCGATCCGCGACGTCGTCGCGTTCCCCAAGACCACCGCGGCCAGCGACGCCATGTGCGACGCGCCCTCGACGGTCGAGCTCGATCAGCTGGCCGAGGTCCACGTGCGGACCGTCGAGGCCCCTGCCGAACCCGCATGAGCTCGCGCGGCGCGGCCCCCCTCACCGTTCGCGGTGGCGAGTCCCTCGCCACCGGTCTATCCTCACCCCCGTACGGGCTCCAGCGAGCCTGACAGCAGACCTCACCAGGACCTTCGTGCCGAGACGATCACGCCGTCGCCCCCAGCCCGCAGCCGGGCCCCAGTTCCGCCGCAACAACCGGATCCGCGTCCCCGAGGTGCGGCTGATCGACGAGGAGGGCAACCAGCTCGGCGTCGTCTCGACGGACGACGCGCGCGCGAAGGCACGGGAGGCAGGCCTCGACCTGGTCGAGGTGGCGCCGGAAGCGCGGCCCCCGGTCTGCAAGATCCTCGACTACGGCCGCTTCAAGTACGAGGCGCAGAAGAAGGAGAAGCGCAACAAGTCCGGGGCCAGCGCCTCGAACCTGAAGGAGCTGCGCGTCCGTCCTGCGATCAGCCCGCACGACCTGAGCTACCGCCTCGCCGATGGCCGCAAGTTCCTGCTCGCCGGCCACAAGGTGCTGGTGGTCTGCATCTTCCGTGGTCGCCAGATGGCGCACCCGGAGCACGGACACGAGGTCATGCGGCGCGTGGCCGAGGACCTGGCCGACATCGCCAAGATCGAGACGCCGGCGAAGCTGATGGGGCGACGCATGTCGATGCTCCTGGCGCCGACCGCGGCGGCCAAGCAGGTGGCGGCCAAGCTGGCCGCGGAGAAGGCCAAGGCGGCGGAGGCCGATGCGAAGTCGGCCGAGGCGCCCAAGGCTGCTCCTCCGGCCCCAGAGGCCGAGGCCGGGGCGGCGGACGGACCTGCCTCCGACGGCGAGTCCTGAGGGCTCGCTCGGCCCGCTGGGCTTGATGCCTCGGGAGTGACGCCCCCAAGTGGCCTCCGGGCCGCGGCGAGGTCACGCCGTCGCGTGCCCTCCTCCTGCCACGGTCTGGATTGTGGCGGTGCCTCTTCTGGACCCGTGCCTTCAGGGACTCGGGCTCCAGGGGGCCCGTCTCCTGACTGCCCTCTCTCCAGGGGGGGGGCTTGCTGGAGGGTGCTCTCTCTCGAGATGACCTTCTCCCGAGGTGACCCCGCCTCCGGCGGCTGAGGTCTCCTTGTGAGGCAC
>WTJQ01000087.1 GCA_011524785.1 Planctomycetota bacterium
GGTCCTGAGGCCCCGACTCGAGGGGCCTGCCCCTGACTCGGAGCGGGACCCGCGGGCTTCGCCGGGCTTCTCTCTTGGAGATCGGCACGCAGGGCCGATGAACAGTGATAAGTTATCGCTGTTCAGTCAGGAAGCGTCGGGTTCCCGATTCGAGGCCCGGGGGCGCCCCCAGGGCCCCCGAACCCATCGAAAGCCCGCCTCCCAGGCCCCGTTCCGACCGATCCAAACCCTATGAGCGCCCCTGAAGGCCCCTCGATCGTCCTCGCCGCCGGCCTGCGGTCCCCCTGGGCCCGTGCGGGCGGGGCCCTGCGCCGGGAGGACGCCGGCCATCTCGGAGCCCGGGTCGCCCGCGAGCTCCTGGCCCGGACCGGCGTCGACCCGGCCGACCTGGACGAGGTGATCACGGGCTCGGTGGGCCCGCCCCACGACCAGGCCAACCTCGGCCGCGTGATCGCTCTGCGGGCCGGGGTCCCCCGGCACGTGCCGGCCCGCACCGTCGCCCGCAACTGCGCCAGCGGCATCGAGGCCGTGACCCAGGCCGTCACCGAGATCCGCGCGGGGCAGGGCGACCTCTTCCTGTGCCTGGGCGTCGAGGTCATGAGCGCCTATCCGCTGATCATGGGGCGCAAGCTCACCGGCTTCTTCGAGCGCATGATGAAGGCGCGCAGCATCCCGGCGAAGCTCGCCGCGCTCGCGTCCTTCCGGCCCAGCATGCTGGCGCCGCGCGTGGCCCTGCTCGAGGGCCTGCGCGATCCGATCACCGACCTGCTCATGGGGCAGACCGCCGAGGTCCTCGCCCGCGACTTCGGCATCACTCGCGAGCAGGCCGACCAGTTCGCCAACGAGAGCCACCGTCGCGCACGGCTGGCGCGGGACCGTGGCCGCTTCGAGCGCGAGATCGTCCCCGTGGCACCGCTCGGTGCCAAGTCCGGGGCCGACCTCCTCAGCAAGGACGACGGCATCCGCGACGACCAGACCGTCGAGGCCCTGGGACGCTTGAAGCCCTACTTCGAGAAGCCCGATGGCAGCGTGACCGTCGGCAACTCGTGCGGGATCACCGACGGCGCGGCCGCGCTGCTCGTGACGACCGAGGAGCGCGCGCGCTCGCTGGGGCTCGAGCCCCTCGCCCGCATCCGAGCCTCGGCCTGGGCGGGCCTCGATCCGGCCCGCATGGGCCTCGGACCGGTCTTCGCCTCGAACCTCGCCCTGCAGCGCGCCGGCTGCAGCCTCGGCGACATGGGCGTGGTCGAGCTGAACGAGGCCTTCGCCGCCCAGGTGCTGGCCTGTCGCGAGGCCTTCGGGAGCGCGGCCTTCGCGAAGGAGCACCTCGGCCGTGACGAGGCCCTGGGTGACCTGGAACCCGAGCGCCTGAATCCCAACGGCGGGGCGATCGCCCTCGGGCACCCCGTCGGGGCGACCGGGGCACGCCTGCTGCTCACCGTCGCCCACGAGCTGCGGGCCGGTGACCACGAGCTCGGTCTCGCGACCCTCTGCATCGGCGGCGGCCAGGGCGGCGCCGTGGTCCTCGAGCGCCTCGAAGGGAGCCAAGCCTGATGAACCCCTCCTCCATCGGATTCCCGCTGCCGGACGACGCGCCCGAGAAGGGGGCCTGCATCCGCATCGATCGCCCGGAGCCGGGGCTCGCGGTGGTGGTCTTCGACCCGCCGCACCGCTCCTTCCCGATCTTCGACGCGCCCCTCCTGCGTGACCTCGGCCACGTCCTGACCGAGCTCGAGGGGGACTCCAGCCTGCAGGGGATCGTCTTCACCGGCCGGCGACCGACTCAGTTCCTCGCCGGCGCGGACGTGGAGGCCATCGGGACGATCACCGATCCGGGCGTCGTCGAGGACGTCGTGCGCTCGGTCCACGCGCTCTTCGATCGGGTCGCGCGCCTGCGCCCGCGCACCGTTGCCGCCGTAGGGGGCCCGGTGCCTGGCGGGGCCTACGAGTTCTCGCTCTGCTGCGACCGCATCGTGGCGGTCAACGGCAAGAGCACGCGCATCGGCCTGCCCGAGACGATGCTCGGGATCATCCCCGGCTGGGGCGGCTCCCACCGGCTCCCGCGCCGGGTCGGCCTGCCCACCGCGCTCGATGCGATCCTCACCGGCCGTCTGCTCCCCGCGAAGCCCGCGCACAAGCGCGGCCTCGTGGATCGCCTGGTGCACGAGGAGGACCTCGTGCGCATCGCGAGCGACATCGCGCTGGGTCGGCGCAAGTGCGCGCGCCACTCCCGGGGCGTCTGGTCCTGGCTCGTGGACCGCAACCCCCTCGCGCGCGCTCTCATTCGTGACCGGGCTCTCAAGGGCGTGGACGCGAAGGCGCGTGGGAAGTACCCCGCGCCCTATGCCGCCCTCGACTTGGTGCTGGGGGCGCCCTCCGCACCGCAGCGGACCTGGGCCGGGCGCGAGGCCCGCGCCGTGGCCGAGCTCGCCACGGGCACGGTCTGCAAGAGCCTCGTCGGCATCTTCTTCGGGTCCGAGGCGGCCAAGAAGCTCGGCAAGAGTGCCGACGGCTCCGAGCCGACGCGGCCCGCCCAGGCCACGGTCGTGGGCGCGGGCGTCATGGGCGCGGGGATCGCCTCGGCCCTCGCCCTCTCCGGCGTGCCGGTGCGGCTGGCCGACCTCTCGACCCAGGCGCTGGCGACGGCCGTGGGCACGCACCGCAAGGAGGTCGAGAAGCGGCGGCGGAAGCGGCGCCTCACCAACCACGAGGCCAACGGGGCCATCGATCGCCTCGATCCGGTCGCGGGCGCCGTCGGGATGGGGCGCTCGGAGTTCGCCATCGAGGCCGTGGCCGAGGTGCTCGACGTGAAGCGGAAGGTCCTCGGCGGCCTCGCCGAGCAGCTGCCGGACGACGCCATCCTCGCGACGAACACCTCGAGCCTGTCCGTCACGGCGATCGCCGAGGGCCTGCCCCATCCGGAGCGGGTCGTGGGCATGCACTTCTTCAACCCGGTCAAGGCCATGCCCCTGGTCGAGGTCGTCCGCGGCGAGCACACCAGCGACGAGGTGGTGACGCGCACGTGCGCCCTGGCCCTCGCTCTGGGCAAGACGCCCGTGGTCACGCGCGACGTGCCGGGGTTCCTGGTCAACCGGATCCTCGGGCCCTACCTGGACGAGGCCGTGCGGCTCTTCCTCGATGGCGCCGACGTGGAGCGCGTCGACCGCCTCATGCTCGACTTCGGCATGCCGATGGGGCCCTACACCCTCCTGGACGAGGTGGGCTTCGACATCGCCCAGCACGCCGCGGCCTCCCTCCACGCGGGCTATGGAGACCGGATGGCGCCCTGCCCCGGTCTCGAGGGCCTGGCCCAGCCCCATCGCCTGGGCCGCAAAACGGGGTTGGGCTTCTACCGGCACCCCGCGCCGGGGGACAAGAAGGCCAAGCGAGTGGTGGCCGACGACCTCGCGGGCTTCCAGACCGGACACGCCGCCCAGGCCCTGCGCGACCAGGACCTCGTCGACCGCCTCGTCCTCGCGATGGTGGGGGAGGCGGCCCGCTGCCTCGAAGAGCAGGTGGTCGAGAGCGAGCAGGTCCTCGATCTCGCCTCGGTCTTCGGCACCGGGTTCGCGCCCTTCCGCGGCGGGCTCTGGAGCTATGCGAAGAGGACCGGCCTCGACCGGATCGCCGCGCGCATGCGCGAGCTGCAGCAGGCGCCGGACATCGCCGAGCGAGGAGAGGGCGCCCAGCGCTTCGAGCCCACGGGCCCCCTGGCCTGAGCCGGAGAGCCCCATCACGCACGAGCCCCCGCTGGATCGACTCCAGCGGGGGCTCGTCGGTCTTGGGGCCGTGCGCCGCCGCGGCGGGCGGCGCGCCCCGCGTCACTTCAGGAGCGCGGGCAGCCGCTCGACCAGGGCCTCCTTGCCGTCGTCCTCGATCGGGTCGGCGCCGAGGTAGACGTCGAAGATCGCCCAGCAGAGGGACTTCGAGGTGAGGGTCTTCTGGGCCTTGCCGTTGATCGAGCAGTGCAGCTCGCCGCCGGGGCGCCAGGTGATCGCGACCGTGCCGTACTCCTCGAGCTCGTCGAGGTTCCCGAAGTAGGTGCGGAAGGTGTCGAGGGCCTTGCTGCCATCGTCCCAGCCCTCCTTGCCCTTCATGGCGTTGATGCGCGGGCGGAGCGAGTCCTCGAAGGCCTCCTCGACGTCCTCACCGTCCACGTCGCGGCAGAACACCAGGCGGATGGTCTTCACCATGTCGTCCTTCAGGAGGGCGGCGTAGAGCTTCTCGTCCTCGGCGAGGGCCTCGGCGTCCTTGCCCTTCCACGCGGCCAGCTTCTCCTTGGCGGCGACGGGGTCGACGTAGAGCCCGAACGTGTAGACCCAGACGCTGAAGATCGTCTTGGTGCGCAGGCCGATCCCGGCGAGGGCGGTGGAGGTCGGCTTGGCGTCCTTCGGCGTGCCCTCGGCGTCGCGGGTGACGGGGTACTTGTAGCCCTCGTCGTCGTAGTCGATCACCTCGACCTTGGGGGCGTCGTCCTGGGCGAGCAGGGCGACGGGCGGGAGCAGGAGCGGCAGGAGCAGGAGGTAGGTGCGCATGTGGTGGAGGGCTTGCGGGGGAAGGGGACGCGCTCAGGCGGTCGTCCACGGAGGGTAGCGGCCAGCCGCGGCCCAGCGGAGGGATCCTGGCGAGAGCCCTCCTGGAGGGCGTTGGAGGGCTTCTCCACGGGCTCGAGGCGCGTGAGGCAGCGATCGGGACCGCGACCGAGCCATTCTGATCCGAGGCCGATGCGAAGGGCCTGCGAGGGCTGGTCCTGGGATCCAGGGGAGATTCCTCAGGTGACCTCATGCCACTCTGCGGTCTATTGAGA
>WTJQ01000503.1 GCA_011524785.1 Planctomycetota bacterium
TTCGCCCTCGTCGCCCTGGGGAGCGTCCCCGTCCGGCTTGGCGGCTTCGCCGCTCTCCTCGGTCGCGCTGGACGAATCCTCGGCAGACGCATCGGCCGGAGCCGGCGCTGCGTCGGTCTGGGCTGCGTCGGCTGCGGGAGAGCCCGCGTCCGAAGCCGCGGGCTCGGGCTGCGCCGGGGTCGCATCGTCCGTTGCTGCCGCGGAGCTCTCCTCCCCGCCTTCAGCCTTCGAGTCCTCGGAGGCCTTCGGGCGCTCGGCCCGCGGCACGGGACGGGTGAGCTCGTCGGCGAGCGCGCCCAGGCCCCGATCGAGCGCGAGCTGGACCTCGGGCTCGGGGCGACGGAAGGGCAGGTACTGGTCCTCGAGCTCGAAGCGATCCATCAGCGAGCGCACGCCCTTGAGGGCGGCCTCGGGTGCGCCATCGCTCTCGAGCGCGCGCAGCACCGTGGCACGGCGACGGTCGAGCTCCTCGAGCTCGGCGCGGCGGTGCTGGAGACGGCGGATCTGGCCCTCGGTCAGGCCTCCGGTCCGGTCGCGGCGGAAGCGCCCGACGAAGGGCGCGGAGAGCCCGGCGTCGAGCATCTCGAACGCGGCGCGGATCGAGTCCACGGAGGTCTTGGTCTCGCGGGCGAGGCTGTCGAGGATGAGGGTGTCGGTCACGGCTCTGGGGGGGGAGCGGTTCAGCAGAGGCGCGCTGCATCGCCGCGCGGAGCGCGGCAGCCGAGCGGCCGGGGATCGCCGGGAATTCCGGGGCGACAATCGTACCCCTCCCCCCCCGGGTCGGGGGGATCCGCGACAACGCCCCCAGGGACGAGCCAGATGGAGCGTTCCCTGGAGGGACTCAGCTCCGGGCAGCCGTGACCAACGCCTGGCCGAAGCGCATGCCCGAGCCCTCGTCGAGGGCGGTCACCACGTGGCCGGCGGCCTCCAGCTGGCGGCCCGTGAAGCGGGCACCCGCCTTCTTGGCCGCGTCGGCGAGGTCCGGGCTACCCGTGACCTTGCGCCCCTTCACGACGCCGGCACGGGTCAGAGCCTCGAGCCCGTTGCCCCAGGTGCCGATGAGCTTGCCGTCGGCGTGAGCCTCCCGCAGGAGCTTGGCCACGCGCTCGTCGGACACGAGCGGGTTCGTCCCGTCGCAGCCGCACACGATGATGCCGTCGTAGCCGGCCATCGTCTCGCCATCGAGAGATCCGTCGGCCATCACCTCGTCCTGCAGGCGCCCCTTGGCCATCTGGTCCTCGGAGCAGGTGACCGCGCGCGAGCCGATCGCGACGTTGTAGAGGCTCGAGCGCGCGTAGCGCAGGATCTGGTCGCCGTAGCCCTCGGGGGGCAGCACGAACAGGACGTTGCTGTCGTAGCGCTGGACGACGAGACCGTCCTCGTCCTTCTCCGGCTCGGATGCTTCGGTGGCCATGGCGCGCGTATTGTGGCGGTTGCCCGGGGAGGGTCAAGGGAGCCGCGCGGCCACGGGCCGCAGGCTGGGTCAGGCGAGGAGCTCGAAGACCGAGACCCGCTCCTCCTCGGCCAGCAGGCCCGCGCCCGCGGCCACGCGCCAGTCGACGCGCTCGTCGAGGCCAGGCACGGTCCAGGCGCCCAGGGGGCGGCCCGAGAGGGCGTCGAGGGCATCGAGCTGGTTGCCGCGCTCGAGGTAGAGCTTGCCGGAGTCGGCCGAGACCGAGGCCTCGGGGAGCTCGTCGTGGTCCTGGGTCTCCAGGACGTGGATCCAGCGCGGCTCCGAGGTGGACGAGCCGCGGGGCGCGATCGCGAGCAGGGAGAGCGTGTCTCGCAGGCCGCCGCCGGCGTGGAGCGCGACGGAGCGCATCAGGTCGGAGGCGGCGGCCCCCTCGAGCACCTTGTCCAGGCTCTCGGTGAGGAGCACCGCGACGCCCCCCGAGGCCACGAGGCCGTGGATGACGGGCAGCAGGGCCGGGAGCAGGATCTCGGCGAACGACCCGGTGGCGGCGTCGAGGGCGAGCACCCCCTGGCCGCCGTTCCGCGCGGAGAACGAGACCAGCACGCGGTCCCCGAGCAGCACGGCCTGGTGGTACCGCTCTCCCTCCCGGGCGTACTCCCAGGACTCGACCAGACTGCCCGAGTCGATGGCGAAGACGCGCTGCGGCGAGCAGCAGACGACCCGGTCGGGCCCGAACTCGGCCTGGTCGAAGACGGCGATGCTGGCCGCGTCCAGGAGCTCGCCCGTCTCGAGGGCCATGCGGACGACGCGGTGGCCGTGGTTGCTGGGCCCCAGGACGAGCACCTGGCCCTGGGCCCCGAAGCCGACGCCGAAGCCGCGGCCGTAGCCCACCTCGCAGGGCGCCATCCACAGGGGCTCTCCCGAGGTGCGGTCGAGGGCCCCGAGCTTCCCGGGGATGACGTCGTCGATCCACTTCCCCCCGGGGGGCTCCTCGTAGCCATGAACGAGGATGGGGCCCGACTCGGAGATCCCGATCCCGTCGATGGTCGTCTGGAGCTCCTTGCTCCAGCGGCGCTTGGCGGTGCTGGCCATGGAGGCAGGATAGCGACCGGGCCGCTCGGATCCTCGCCTGCTCGGGGGGGAGTGTGGGTCGAGGGAGCGGACAGCTGCGCTGCCGCCCCCCCTTCTCTCCGGCACGGCGCCGCCATCCATGGCGACGCCCATGAGGCTTCGACGACTGCGTCGCCAGCCGATCCCGCGCCGAGCGGTGCCGACCGCTCGATCGCGCGCGGGGCTGCGCCCCGAACGGGCGGGGGCGCCCGGAAGGCGCCCCCGCTGCGGGCGCCGTGGTGCGGCGCCGCTGGCTCTTGGGATCACTCCTTGAAGAGCTTCTTCGCGATGCCCTCGGGGACGTCGCGGTACTCGGCGAACTCCATCGAGTACTGGCCGCGGCCCTGGGTGGCGCCACGGAGAGCGGAGGAGTACGCGAACATCTCGGCGATCGGGACGATGCCGTGCACGACCCGCAGGTCGCCGACGGTGTCGACCTCAGCGATCTCGCCGCGGCGCGAGTTCAGGTCACCCACGACCGAGCCCATGAACTCCTCGGGGACCGTGACCTCGACCTTCATGTAGGGCTCGAGGATGACGGTGTTGTTCTCGGCCGCCTGGCGGTAGGCCAGGACGCCCGCGGCCTCGAAGGCCTTCTCGCTGGAGTCCACGTCGTGCGACTTGCCGTCGAACAGGGTGGCGCGGGTGTTGACGAACTGGATGCCGGTCCGGCCGCCACCCTCGTGGTACTCGCTGAGGCCGGCGGCCACGGCGGGGATGTACTCACGCGGGACCGAGCCGCCCTTGATGGCGTCCACGAACTCGAAGCCGTCGACCTCGTTGGTGTGCTCGAAGCGCACGAACGCGACCGCGTACTGACCGGAGCCACCCGACTGGCGGATGTAGCGGGCCTCGGTCTCGAGGTCCTTCTTGAGGCGCTGCTTGAAGGCCACCTTCGGGGCGCCCGTCCGGACGCCGCACTTGTGGTCGGTCTTGATGCGGTTGACGACGACCTCGAGGTGCAGCTCACCCATGCCGGAGATGACCAGCTCGCCGGTCTCCTCGATGGTCTGGGCGCGGAAGCTCGGGTCCTCGCGCATCATGCGGCCGATGATCTCGGACAGCTTGTCCCGGTCCTGCGAGCTCTCGGGCTCGAGGGACATCGAGATGACCGGGTCCGGGAAGGTCATCTTGGCCAGGGCGATCGGGTCGTTCTCGTCGCAGAGGGTGTCGCCCGTGATGGTGTTCTTGAGGCCGATGATGGCCGCGATGTCGCCGGCGGGGAGAGCGTCGATGTTCTCCTTGTCGTTGGCGTGGACCCGCACGATCCGGCCGATGCGCTCGTTCTTGCCGGTGCGGGGGTTCAGCAGGCGGGTGCCCTTCTGGAGCGTGCCGGAGTAGACGCGCACGAAGGTCAGGTCCCCGGTCGACTCGGCGATGGTCTTGAAGGCCATCAGGGAGACCGGCTCGGAGGGATCGGACTTGCGGGTGATCTTCTCGTCGGAGAAGGGCTTGGTGCCCTCGACGTCCGCGATCTCGGTCGGGGAGGGCAGGAAGTCGATCACCGCGTCCAGGACGAAGCGGACGCCCTTGTCCTTCAGGGCCGAGCCGGCCAGGACCGGGGTGGCGGTCATGTTGAGGGTCGCGGCGCGGATGGCGCGCATGACGAGGGCCTCGGGGATCTCCTTGTCCTCGAGGAGGAGCTCCATGAGCTCGTCGTCCGCGTCCGCGACGCCCTCGAGCATCTCGGCGCGCGCGATCTCGGCGGCCTCCTTGTGCTCGTCCGGGATCGGGCCCTCCATGTAGTCGCGCCCGTTGGTGTCGTCGACGAACTCGATGTAGACCATGCGGACGAGGTCGACGAAGCCGACGAAGTCCTTCTCGGCACCGATCGGCAGCTGGATCGGGACCGGGTTGGCGCCGAGGCGCTCCTTGATGGTCCCGACGGCGAAGGCGAAGTTCGCGCCGATCTTGTCCATCTTGTTGATGAAGCAGATGCGCGGGACCTTGTAGCGGTCGGCCTGGCGCCAGACCGTCTCCGACTGGGCCTCGACGCCGTTCTTGCCGTCGAACACCGCGACGGCGCCGTCGAGCACGCGCAGGGAGCGCTCCACCTCGATGGTGAAGTCCACGTGCCCAGGGGTGTCGATGATGTTGACGTCGTAGCCGAGCCACTCGCAGGAGGTCGCGGCCGACTGGATGGTGATGCCGCGCTTCTGCTCCTCCTCGAGGTAGTCCATCGTGGCGGCGCCGTCGTGGACCTCACCGGTCTTGTGGATCCGCGCGGTCAGGAACAGGACCCGCTCGGTCACGGTCGTCTTGCCCGCGTCGATGTGGGCCAT
>WTJQ01000545.1 GCA_011524785.1 Planctomycetota bacterium
GCGGGGTCGACATGGGGCCCAGTGCCTTCCGGATCGCCGGCATCGAGGAGGCCGTGCGCGGCCTGGGCCTCGACTTCCAGGACACCGGGAACGTGGAGGTCCGCGACCCCGTGGGCCTCGAGCCCCTGGACCCGCATGCCCGCTTCCTGCCCGAGATCGCGGACTGCTGCCGGCACCTCCGGGATCGCGTGGAGGGGCTGGTCGGCGAGGGCTGGCTGCCGCTGGTCGTGGGCGGGGATCACTCCATCGCCGCAGGCACCGTCGCCGGACTCGCCAACCACTACCACTCCCGCGGCGAGCGCATCGGCCTCATCTGGTTCGATGCCCACGGGGACATGAACACGCCCGCGATCAGCGAGTCGGGCAACATCCACGGCATGCCGCTCGCGGCCCTCTTGGGCCATGGGCCCGAGGAGCTGACGGGGCTGTCGAGCCGCTTCCCTGCGGTCGACGCCGCGGCCTCGGTGCTGGTGGGGGTGCGGTCCCTCGACGAGCGCGAGAAGGCGCTCATCCAGGAGGTCGGCCTGCGCTGCTTCACCATGAAGGAGATCGACCAGTACGGCATCCACGCGGTCATGCGTGAGGCGCTGGAGATCGCCGGCGACGGGACCGCCGGGTTCCACCTCTCCTTCGACCTGGACGGCACCGATCCGGGGGTCGCCCCCGGCGTGGGGACGCCGGTCCCCGGGGGGGTGTCCTACCGCGAGTCGCACACCGTGGTCGAGCTGGTCGCTGAGTCCGGCCGGCTGCTGGGGCTCGAGATGACCGAGATCAACCCCATCCTCGACGAGCGGAACCGGACCGCCCGTGCGGCCGTCGAGTTCTGCGAGTCCGCCCTCGGCAAGCGCGTTCTGTAGTCTGCTGTCCCGGGCCGCCGCCTTGCTCACCGTCCTGCGCTCCCTCGTCGCCAACCGGCGCCTCCTGCTGGACTTCGTCCTGCGGGACCTCCGTGCACGCTACGTCGGCTCGAGCATGGGCTTCTTCTGGTCGGTGATCTTCCCGATCGTCAACCTGCTCGTGTACCACTTCGTGTTCCGGCTCGTGCTGAACACGCGCTGGAACGACAGCCAGGGAGCCCTCGAGGTCGCACTCGTGATGCTGGCTGGCATCGTGATCTGGCAGGCCTTCGCCGAGGCGATCACGCGCTCGACGGGGTGCCTGGTGGACAACGCGAACCTCATTCAGAAGGTCGTGTTCCCGAGCGAGCTGCTGCCGGCGTTCCTCGCCAAGTCGAGCCTGGTCAACATGCTCATCGGGCTCCCGGTCCTGCTGGCCGCGGTGGCCTGGTTCGGGCACCTCTCCGCGCCCTCGGTGCACCTGTTCGTGCGGCCCGTCCCCGTGGCGGGGGAGGACGGCGTCATGAGCCTCCAGCATCCGAGCGCGCTCTCGTTGGGGGAGCGCTCGGAGGCGCTGCGCCTGCCGATCGTCCTCGAGCGCGGCTTCGACACCGCCGTCGAGGTCGAGCTCGCTTACGAGGGGACGGCGACGCTCGGGGACGACTTCCTCGCGCCGACGACCGTGACCATCCCTGCCCGGGCGGAGGGCGTGGACCTCCTGATCCAGCCGCTCCCCGACACGGATCCGGAGGAGGGCCTCGAGACGATCCGCGTGCGCCTCGTGGCGGCGTCGCCGGGCGGAGTGCTGGCCTCCCGCGAGGATCCCAGCATGCGCGCGGCCGTCGAGGTGGAGCTGGCGGACGAGCCGCCGCTCCCTGCTGGCCAGGCGGCTCCCGGAGTGGGCGGCTACGAGCCGCGGCTGCGGGCCGCCGACTACCGGCCGCTGCGCCTCTCGGCCTCGCTCCTGGCGGTTCCGCTGCTGCTCGCGCTCCAGTTCCTGTTCACGCTCGGCCTCGGCTACCTGCTGGCCGTGCTCAACGCGTTCGTGCGGGACACCTTCCACCTCGTGGGCGTGGGCGTCACGGTGTGGATGTTCTGCACGCCGATCTTCTACCCCCCGGTGCTCGTGGAGGCGAAGGGCTTTGGCTGGCTGCTGGCCCTGAACCCGATGCACTGGCTGATCGACTGCTGGAGAGCGGTGCTGCTCTACGGCGCGTGGCCGGACCCGGGGATGCTGCTGCGCTTCACGGCTGCGGCGCTGCTGGCCCTCTTCCTGGGTGGCCGCTTCTTCCTGTCCCAGAAGACCCGCATCCCGGACCTGCTGTGAGTGACGCCGCGAGCCGTCGCTCCCCCGGGAGCGCCATCCATGCCGAGGGACTGGGCAAGTGCTACCAGCTCTACGACAAGCCGATCCATCGGCTGTACGACGCCCTCCACCTGGGAGGGCCGCGGCACCGGGAGTTCTGGGCCGTTCGTGACGTCTACCTCGACATCCCTCACGGCGCCACGGTGGGCATCATCGGGCAGAACGGGGCAGGGAAGAGCACCCTGCTCAAGCTGCTGACGGGGATCAGTGCTCCCACGACGGGGCACCTCGAGGTGCAGGGGCGCGTAGCCTCGCTGCTCGAGCTCGGCGCGGGCTTCCACCCGGAGTTCAGCGGGCGCGAGAACATCCACCTCAACTGCTCGATCCTCGGGATGAGCGACGAGGAGATCGCCGCGCGGTACCAGTCGATCGTCGACTTCTCGGAGCTCGGCGAGTTCATCGACCGGCCCGTGAAGACCTACAGCTCCGGCATGTACGTCAGGCTGGGCTTCTCGGTGGCGGCGTCCGTGGATCCGGACATCCTGATCATCGACGAGGCACTCTCGGTGGGGGACGAGCACTTCAAGGGCAAGTGCCTCAACCGCCTGAACGAGTTCCGCGAGCAGGGCAAGACCACGGTCTTCGTCAGCCACGACATGGGCTCGGTGAAGACCATGTGCCAGCACGTGGTGCTCATGGACCAGGGGCGCGTCGTCGGTCAGGGCACTGCGGAGTCCGTGGCCGACGAGTACCTCAAGCAGGTGCACGAGCGCGGGAACCAGCGGCTCTCCGCCCTCGGGCGCGAGGGCTCCGAGTACCCCCGCTGGGGCACCGGCGAGATCCTGACCGGCACCGTCAGCCTCCATGGCGCGGAGGAGGGCGCCAAGCACGTCTTCCAGCCCGGCGAGCCCTTCCGCGTGCGGGTCGAGTGGGAGGCCCACGAGGCGACGCCCGAGCCGGTCTTCGGCATCGGGCTGTATCGCTCCGACGGCACGTACGTGAACGGCTCCAACCACCACTGGCGCGAGCAGCCCCTGGCGCTCGGTCAGGTCACGGCCGGGGAGTCGGGCGCGGTGGAGATGAGCTTCGAGAGTCTGCCCCTCCTCCAGGGGGAGTACTACCTCACGACGTTCCTCTACGACCACTCCAAGCCCGCGCCCACGGCCATCGACCACCGGGAGCACGCGGCGACGTTCGAGGTCGTCGACGCCCAGCGCATGCAGCACGGCCTGCTGCACCTGCCCACGCTCTGGGCCCTCGAGCGCGGCGGCGAGCGCCAGGAGTCGGAGCGCTGAGCATGGACGTCCTGGAGCTCCCGTTCGACCAGTACCAGCGCTATCGCCTGGTCGCGGACCTGGTGGAGGAGCTGCGGCCCCGCGGTCGCCGGCTGCGCATCCTGGACGTCGGGGGACGGACGGCCCTGCTGCGCCAGTTCCTTCCCGAGGATCGGGTGGACCTGGTGGACGTCGACCCCTCGAGCGAGGACGGCCTCGTCCTGGGCTCGGGAGCGGCCCTGCCGTTCGCGGACTCGAGCTTCGACGTGGTCGCGGCGTTCGACACCCTCGAGCACGTGCCGCCGGCACTCCGCGAGGCGTTCGTGCGGGAGTGTCACCGGGTCGCGAGCCGCCACGTCGTCCTGGCCGGGCCGTACGCGGCTCCCGAGGTCGACGAGGCCGAGGAGCTGCTCGTCGGCTTCCTGCGCGACAAGCTCGGCACCGAGCACCGCTACCTCGCCGAGCACCGCTCCAACGGCCTGCCGGATCGGGAGCAGGTGGAGGGCTGGCTCGAAGCCGCGGGCGGGCGCGTGCACTCCATCGGGCACGCCAACCTCGAGCGGTGGCTCCCGCTCATGTGCCTCGAGCTCTACCTCGACCACGACCCCATGCTGCGCGGCCTCGCGCGGCGCTTTTTCGCGTTCTACAACGGCGCCATGTACGCGAGCGACCACGCGGAGCCCGTGTACCGGCACGCGGTCGTCGCGGCCAAGGGCCGCGCGAAGCTGCCCACGGGGGAGCGGTTCGCGGGTCCGGCGCGTGCTCCGGAGGGAGCCGTCCCGAGCCTGCTCGAGCTGGGGATGGAGGTCGTGCGGTTCGACGCCGAGCGCGACGCCCTGCGGCCGGAGCTCGAGCGCCTCGCCGAGGTGGTGCGGGGGCTTGAGGCGGATCTGGATGGGCACCGCGCGCGCCTGCGCGACACCGAGGGCGACCTCGCCGAGCATCGCGCGACCCTCGAGGCCGAGCGCGAGGAGCGCGCCGAGGAGCAGGAGGCCAGCCGCGAGGGGCTCGAGCGGCTGAAGCAGGACCTCGGCGAGAGCAAGGAGCTCACGGAGCACCTCGAGGAGGAGCTCGACAAGCACAGGCAGCTGGTCGCCGAGCAGGTGGCCGAGCTGGAGGCCTTCCGCGAGCAGGAGCTCACCCTGCGCGACGAGGTCGAGCAGCAGGCCGGAGCGCTCGCGACCCTGACCGAGGACCTGGCCGGGCACCGTGAGTCCCTGGCGACCCGGACGCAGGAGCTGGCGGAGGCCGAGGCCTCGCTGGAGACCGCCGCCCAGGCCCTCGAGGTCGCGAGGGAGGAGGCCGAGGCGCGAACGCACGCGGCCGAGGCGGCACGCCTGGAGGCCGCCGACCTGGAGCGCGAGGTTGCGGCGCAGCGCAGCAT
>WTJQ01000089.1 GCA_011524785.1 Planctomycetota bacterium
CGTGTTCTCTCTAACATTGCCTTGCTTAGAAGTCTTCTTGTCCTTCTTGCGGTCGTTCGCGTTGAGGACGATCTTCCGCAGGCGCAGGCTCTGCGGGGTGACCTCGACCACCTCGTCGTCCTCCACGTACTCGAGCATCTCCTCGAGGCTCATGCGGATGGGCGGCGCGATCTTCACGTTGTCGTCGCGCCCGGAGGCGCGCATGTTCGTGAGCTTCTTCGCGCGGCAGACGTTGAGCTCGAGGTCGGTGTCCTTGTTGTTCTGGCCGACGATCATGCCCTCGTACACGGGCTCGCCGGCGGCGACGAAGAACTGGCCGCGATCCTGCAGGCCGTCGAGGCCGTAGGCGACGACCTCGCCCGCTCGGTCGCTGATGAGGACGCCGTTGGTGCGCCGGGGGATCGGGCCCCCGTCCGGGCCCCAGGAGTCGAAGACGTGGCTGAGCACGGCCTCTCCCTGGGAGAGGGTCAGCAGCGCCGTGCGCGCGCCGATCAGGCCGCGCGCCGGGATCTTGAACTGGACCCGCGTGAGGTTGCCGGCGTGGTTCATGTCGAGGAGCTCGCCCCGCCTGCGGCCGAGGTACTCGATGACCCGCCCGGCGGCGTCCGAGGGGACCTCGACGGTCGCGCGCTCGTAGGGCTCGCAGCGCTTGCCGTCCACGTCCTTGAGGATCACCCGGGGCTTGCCCACCGCGAACTCGAAGCCCTCGCGGCGCATCTCCTCGATGAGGACCGAGAGGTGCATCACGCCCCGGCCGCAGACCTCGAAGGAGTCGGCCGAGCTGGTCGACTTGACGCGCAGGGCCACGTCCCTGGTCAGGGCGCGGTCCAGGCGCGCGAGCACGTGCCGGCTCGTGACGAAGTCCCCGTCGAGACCCGCCAGGGGCGAGTTGTTGACCTGGAAGACCATCGAGATGGTCGGCTCGTCGATGGCGATCGCAGGGAGCGGGTCCGCCTGGTCGACCGGGCACAGGGTGTCCCCGATCCCGATCTCCTCGATGCCCGTGACCACGGCCACGTCGCCGGCCACGACCTGCTCGACGGGCGTGCGCTTCAGGCCCTCGTAGCGGAACAGGTTCTTCACCGTGACCGCCACCGGCTTGGCGCGATCGGGGTGCGTGATCCAGACGCGAGCGCCGGCAGTGAGGACACCGCGGTGCACGCGCCCGACGGCGATACGCCCCAGGTAGTCGTCGTGGTCGAGCGTCGCTGCCTGGAACTGGAGGCCGGCCTCGGCGTCGGTCTCGGCGAAGGGGACGTGCTCGAGGAGCAGGTCGGCGAGGGGGCCGAGATCTCCCTCGGTGGCGGTGGGCTCCGTCGAGGCCCAGCCGTCGCGACCGGACCCGTAGATCACCGGGAAGTCGAGCTGGTCGTCCGTCGCCCCGAGATCGACGAACAGGTCGAAGACCTCGTTGAGCACCTCGTCCGGGCGGGCGTCCGGGCGGTCGATCTTGTTGACCATCACCAGCGCCTTGAGGCCGTGCTCGAAGGCCTTCTTGAGGACGAAGCGCGTCTGCGGCATCGGACCCTCGAAGGAGTCGACCAGCAGCAGGACGGCGTCGGCCATCGAGAGGGTCCGCTCCACCTGGCCGCCGAAGTCGGCGTGCCCGGGCGTGTCGACGATGTTGACGCGGTGCCCCTGCAGCGTGATGGCCGTGTTCTTGGCGAGGATCGTGATCCCGCGCTCGCGCTCCTGCGCGTTCGAGTCCATCACCCGCTCGGCGACCTCCTGGCCCTGCCGGAAGGTGCCCGCGTAGCGGAACAGGGCGTCGACGAGGGTGGTCTTCCCGTGGTCGACGTGGGCCACGATGGCCACGTTGCGGATGCTGCTCTCGGGCATGGCGGGGGTTCTGTGCGGTCGGTCGAGCCGCACATCCTACTGCGGGTCCCACGGCCCGCCAGCGCTCCATCGCAGGATCCGGTCCCGGGTCTCAGCGCGGGTCGAGGACCCGCTGGACGCGCTCCAGCAGGTAGGTCTTCAGGAGCCCCGAGTTGTGGCACTCGGCCTCGAGGTAGCCCTTGCCCTTGCGGTCGAAGAGGAAGAGGGGGGTGACGGGCAGCTCCGAGGGCGAGCGTCCCTCTCCATACACCAGGCGGACGTCGTCGCCGGCCCGCACGGCCCGCTCCAGCGCGCGCAGGCGTCCCGGGAGCCGTGGGCTCTCGGGGGCCTTGCCGGCGACCGTGATGGGGACGCGGCCCAGGAGGCTCGAGGCCGTCCACTCGTCGCCCTGCTGCGCGGCCTCGGCGGCGCAGGCGGCGAAGACCTGCCAGCACCAGGTGGCGTCGTCGAGGGCGCGGTGGTGGTCGCCCTCCTCCAGGTCGAGGTACTGGCAGAGGGTCTCCAGCTTGTGGTCGGGCGCCTCGGGCAGGTAACGCTTGGCCAGGGGCACCGTGTCCACCAGCGGGTTGCGGGGGGCGGTCAGGCCCGCGCGAGCGCACTCGTAGGCCAGGACCCGCGCATCGAAGCCCGCGCTGTGCGCGACCATCCAGTCCTCCGCGACGTACTCCAGGAAGCGGCGCAGGACCATGGGGGCGGGGTCGGCCTGGCGGACCATGTCCTCGTCGATGCCGTGGATCTCGGTGGCCTCGGGCTCGATCGGCACGGGGGGCAGCACGAGCTCCGCGAAGGTGTCCGCCACCTCGCCGTCCACCACGCGCACGGCGGCCAGCTCGAGCAGGAACGGCGCGCCGCGCAGCGTCGCCGTCTCGGTGTCCACGAAGACCAGCGGGCGACCGTCGGGGTTCACTGGGACAGCTCCTGGAAGTCGGCCCGGCCGCGCAGCCCGTCGAACTGCGGGTTGTGGGCGATCTCGCTGGCGACGAAGTAGCCGCGGTCGAGCGCGCGCTGCAGGTGGCGCACGGCCTCGGCCTCGTCCCCCAGCACCGCGGCCACGAGGCCCGCGTGGAAGGCGACGAAGCCGTCCTTGGGCGCGGCCTCGCGCGCGGCGCGCGCCGCCTCGCGGGCGCGTTCGTGCGCGCCGAGCCGCGCCTGCAGCAACGCCAGGTGCAGCTGGGCGTCCAGGTCCGTCGGCACCTCCGCCAGGCGCGCAGTGGCCGCGTCGCTCCCCTGGACCGCGACCTCGTCGGCCTGCTCCCGCCGGTCGAGGCGCACGAGGGTCAGCCACAGGTGGTCGTAGGCCCCGATCTGGTGGGGGTTCAGGTTGACCGCCCGCTCCAGGTGGGAGCGGGCCGCGGTGAAGTTGCCCTGGTTCTTCTGGAGCGCCCCCAGCAGCCGGTGCGCGAACCACTCGTCCTGGTCGATCCCCAGGGCCAGGCGGTACTCGCGCTCGGCGTCGGCGGCGCGCCCGGTCAGGTGGTAGCCGAAGCCCAGGGCCACGTGGGCCAGTGCGCAGCGTGCGTCGAGCTCGAGCGCGCGCGCCGCCGAGCGCCGGGACTCGACCAGGTGCTCCTCGTCCCCGTCGTAGTGCAGGAACTTGTAGACCAGGGCCTCGGCGAGCTGCGCGTGGGCGCGGGCGCCATAGCGGTCGAGCTCGATGGCGTTGCGCAGCATCAGGAGCGCGCGGGTCAGGGCGCGGTGCGTGCCCTCGTGTAGGCGGGCCCGGGCGCTGTGGACCAGGGCCTCCGCGCGCTCGGCCTGCTCGGCCCGGCTGACCCCCGGCGCGCGCCGGGGCGCCGTGGCGAGCATGCGCCGGACGGTGCGGGCGCCGGCGAAGGCCAGGTCCTGCTGGAGGGCGATCAGGTCCGCGTCCCCGTCCTCGATCGCCTCGACGGCGCTCCCCGCGCGCGGCTCGGACTCGCGGCGCTCCCCGTGCTCCCAGGTGACGTGCACCAGCTCGACCTCCAGGCGCCCCTCGTCGGGCGCCAGCTCCAGCCCGAGGCGCACCTCGGCGTCGGCCCGGTTCTCCGCGTTCGCGCGTCCGGCCAGCACCTCGAGGCCGCGGTTGCGCTGGAGCGCGTCGATCAGCTCCTTCCAGATCGCGTTGGCGAGGCCGGGATGGGTGCGCGCCGCCGACCCGCTGAGCATGGGGACGGCGACGACGCCCTCGAGCTGGGGGCGCACCGCGACCCCTGCCAGCCGGCTCTGTACCTGGTTCAGGCCCGCCAGCACCTCGCGCCCGTTCTGGAAGCGGTCCTCTGGCCGCTGTTCGAGGCAGCGCAGCAGGAACTCCTCGACCTCGCCCGGCAGCCCCGGGCGGGCCTGGGAGGGGAGGACCGCGGGGCGTCCGTCGAGGATCGCCATGCAGACCTCCGGGAAGCTCCGTCCGGGGTAGGGGAACTCGCCGGTGAACAGGTTGTAGAGCAGGGCGCCGAGGGAGAAGACGTCGGCCGTGGGGCCGAGGTCCTCCCCCCGGACCTGCTCGGGCGCCATGAAGAGCACCGTCCCGACCATCATCCCGTCCTGGGTCAGGCCGGTCTCGTTCTTCGCGCGGGCGATGCCGAAGTCGAGCAGCTTCACGCGCCCATCGGGCGTCACGAACACGTTGGCGGGCTTCAGGTCCCGGTGCACCAGGTCCATGCGGTGGACCTCGGCGACGGCGGTGGCGATCTGCGTGGCGATCCGCACGCACTCGTCGATGCCGAGCTGCCGCTCGCACAGCAGGTCCTCGAGCGTGTGGCCGTGGAGCAGCTCCATGGCGATGTACTCGCGCACGTCACCACGGTCGGTCTCGGCCGTCCCGAGCTCGTAGACCTCGGTGATGTTGGGGTGGGCGAGGCGGGCGAGCACCCGCCCCTCGCGCTCGAAGCGCTGGTCCCCGTGGGGATCGATCTCGGCGGTGGGGCGGAGGACCTTGAGCGCCACCTCCCGGTCGAGGCGCGTGACACGCGCC
>WTJQ01000277.1 GCA_011524785.1 Planctomycetota bacterium
GTGCTGGGGCGCGCTCGTTGAGGGAGCGGGCCTCCGAGGTCACTCGTCGTCCGTCTGCGCGTCGCGCGGGACCAGCGCCAGGACCGAGCCCACGGCCCGTTCGCCGCTGCGGTCGCTGGGAGCGTTCCGGACCTCGCCCGCGATCCAGAGGGTGGTCGAGCCCCCGCCGTCGAGGTTGAGGGCCTCGTGGGCGCCGTGGGCGCGCAGCATGCGGCCCGTCTCCTCCAGGGTCGCGCTGCGGCTGAGCGCGCTGCGCCCGTCGACGACGAGGAGGAGCAGCGCGCCGTCCCGGGTCCACCCGGCCGCGGTTCGCGGGTGGCGAGACGAACCGCCCAGGGACTGGAAGCACTCGGCGACCTCGGTGCACGCGAGCGCGCCCTCGCTGACGAGCATCGGTCCGCCGCCGACGAGCTCCTCCACCTGCCAGGGACGACCCTGCTGGCGGGTCGGCGTCTCGGCTGGGGTGCCCGGTACGTTGGCGAGCGGCGCGTCGAAGGCGTGGAGCGTGTCGCCGAAGCACCAGGTCCAGGCGCAGTCGATGGCCCCCTCCGCGTCGAAGCCGATGGCCGCGCGGGTCACGGGGTAGGCGCCGCCCTTGCGCGTGACGGCGGCCGGGCCGCAGCAGGTGAGCTCGCCCTCGTCGACCACGGTGCTGACCGAGCCGGTCCTCGCGAAGAAGCCGGCGTTGACCGCGACGAGCGCGCCGAGGTCCTCCGCCTGGGAGGAGGTGGTCCGGAGGCCCTGCGCTGGCAGCGTGGCCTCCGCCTGCCAGGCCGCGTCGGGTCGCGCCGTCACGAGCCAGGCGCGGAGCGGCGGCTCCGTGCTCTCGTAGGACCGGACGGTGATCGACGGAGGGAGCTCCGCGCGGAACCCCTCGAGGACGGACCACCGCTCCGGATCCTCCCAGGGCTCCTGGGATCGATCCCCGACGGCCTCGTCCTGGCGCGGGGGTCCCGCGTGCCGCTCACCGGCCGCGGGATCGACCTGCCACGCCAGTCCAACGCCCACGAGGCAGCCCAGGACGCACGCCAGGGAGCTCGCGCGGAGGTGCAGCGTCATGCGGGCATGATGCTCCGCGAACGGCCCCCTCGCCAGGGCCCTCCACCCGCAGGCCGTTGCGCCGCGGGCGGCCGCCGGGGATCATCCGCGGAGCCATGATCACCGGCACCTTCCTCGACGAGATCAGCCACGACATCCCCTCGGCCAACTGGGACCGGGAGGCGTGGGCCCGGGACTTCCGCTCCATGAAGGAGTCCGGGATCGACACCGTGATCCTGATCCGCGCCGGCTACCGCGATCGCTGCGCCTTCCCCTCCGAGGTCCTGCGCAAGCGGCACGGCTACCTGATCGTCCAGGACGACCTCGTGCAGTGGTTCCTCGACCTGGCGGGCGAGCACGGCATGACGTTCTGGTTCGGGACGTACGACTCCGGCGACCACTGGATGAAGGGGGAGCACGCCGCCGAGGTCGAGGTCAACCGGGCCTTCACCCAGGAGTTCGTGGCGCGCTACGGGGAGCACCCCGCGTTCGGCGGCTGGTACATCAGCCACGAGATCGACGCCTTCGACGAGTCGATCATGCGCGTCTACGAGGACCTCGCCGCGCACCTCAAGGGCCTGCGCGACCTGCCGATCCTGATCTCGCCCTACCCGCGCGGGGCCAAGCAGTTCGAGCGCCCGTTCACCCTCGAGGAGCACGCCGACAACTGGGGGCGCGTCTTCGACCGCATCCAGGGGCTCGTGGACGTGGTGGCCTTCCAGGACGGCCAGGTGGAGTTCAGCGAGCTGCCGGGCTACCTCGCGACGAACGCGCGGCTGGCGCGCGAGCGGGGGATCACCTGCTGGTCGAACGTCGAGAGCTTCGACCGGGACGTGCACATCCGCTTCCCCCCGATCGCCTGGCCCAAGCTGCGCTACAAGCTGGAGGCGGCGCGCGCGGCGGGCGTCGACAAGCTCATCACCTTCGAGTACAGCCACTTCATGAGCCCGAACTCGATGTTCCCCTCGGCCCACGGGCTGCACCGGCTCTACACCGAGTGGTGCGCCCAGCAGTCCGCCAACGGCTGAGCGGCGAGCCAAGCCCCATGTCGCCCTCGCCCTCCACTCTTCCCCGCTGGCGCCAGCGCATCTCCGACGACCTGTGGGGGAGCGTGGTGCCGTTCTGGCTCGAGCACTCCCTCGACCGCGAGCACGGCGGCTACCTCAACCAGCTCGATCGGGACGGCAGCTGCTTCGGCGACGACAAGCACGTCTGGCTGCAGGGGCGGCAGGTCTGGATGTTCTCGAAGCTGTTCCTCGATCGTGGCGACGAGCGGTTCCTCGAGGCCGCGCGCCTCGGCGCGGAGTTCCTCGCCCAGCACGCCGTCGGGGAGGACGGCCGCGCCTTCTTCCAGCTGCGCCGCGACGGCGCGCCCGTGAAGCTCCAGCGGAAGATCTTCTCGGAGTGCTTCCTCGTCATGGCCTACGCGGAGTACGCGCGTGCCAGCGGGGACGCGTCCTTCCGTGCCCGCGCCCTCGAGCTCTTCGACCGGGTCCTCGGCCTCGTCGACGATCCCTCGCCCCTCGGCCGCCCCGTGCTCCATGGGCAGCGGCCGGCCCGGGACCTCGCGGTCCCCATGATCCTCCTGAACCTCGTGGCGGAGCTGCGCGGCGCCCCGGGCTCCGCGACCTTCGACGACCGCGCCGACTACGACGCCATCGAGCGCCGCTGCGTGGCCGACGTGCTGCTGCACTTCGACCGTGAGCGCGGCCTCGTGCGCGAGACCGTGGGCCTCGACGGGACCCCGATCGACGCTCCCGAGGGGCGCCTGCTGAATCCTGGTCACGTGGTGGAGGCCGGCTGGTTCATGGCCGAGCACGCCGCGCGGGTGGGGGACGCCGCGCTGGAGGCGGACGCCTTCGCCATGATGGAGGGTGCCCTGGACGCGGGCTGGGACGCCGAGCACGGCGGCCTCTACTACTTCCTCGATGCGGAGGGCTACAGCCCGACCCAGCTGGAGTGGTCGCTCAAGCTGTGGTGGCCCCACTGCGAGGCCATGATCGGCACGCTGATCGCCTGGCGCCGTACGGGGGAGACCCGCTGGTGGGAGCGCTTCGAGCAGGTGGCCGCGTGGGCCCTCGACCGCTTCCCCGATCCCGAGCACGGCGAGTGGTTCGGCTACCTCACCCGCGAGGGCGAGGTCTCCCAGCGCTTCAAGGCCGGCCCCTACAAGGGCTGCTTCCACGTGCCGCGCGCCCTGTGGATGTGCGAGCGGCTGCTCGCGGATCCCGCGAGCTGAGACCTCCGGGCGTCACTCGCGCTCGGCGCGACGATCGATGAGGGCCTCGACCGCGGCCACCGAGCCCGGCTGCGCGCTGTGGAGCTTCGTCGCGTGACCGGCCGTGAGGCGGCGGCTCCCGAGGCGGCGCCACGGGGAGCCCTCCGCGTCCTGCACCCAGACGGCGTACGAGCCCGTGACCTCCGCGGTCGCGGTCCAGACCTCCTCTCCGTCGACCTCGGACCTAGCGGCGACCACGGCCGCCGGGCGCCACTCCAGGGACTCGCGCCAGGGCAGCCGCGCCCGCTCGCGGTAGGGCCCCTTGCGCAGGTCGCGGCCGCGCGAGCCGCCTTCTCGCACGAGGCCGCGCTCGTAGAACCACACCTCGCCCGCGAACCCGCGCTCGCGGTTCGTGGCGACCGAGCCGAGCGCCAGCTCGGTGGAGATGAAGTAGTCGCGGAAGCTGGAGAGCACGCCCGGCGAGACCAGGTCCCGTCGCTTGCCCAGCCACTCGATGGCCAGGGTTGCGTCGACCATGCCCCGGTAGCCCGCCATGTCGCGGGTGTAGAGCTGGGGGTGCAGGGCGTCGACGAGGCCACGCTCGACCCAGGTGCGCTGGTCCTGCAGGTAGTCCCGCAGCGCCCAGCTCGGAGCGCCGGGGGCCATCGAGAAGACGAGGTCGGGGCTGACCGCCTTCACCGCGTCGCGCAGGACGGCCAGGTAGTCCGTCAGCCGGTCGGCGCGCCACTGGGTCCAGGCAGCGTCGTGGATGTCGCGCGGCGGGGGCGAGCCGGTCGCGGCCGTGTAGCGGGCCACGGTCTCCGGGTCGTAGCCGGCCTCGGCGGGCAGGGCCGGCAGGCGGTCGTCGCCCTGGACGCCGTCCACGTCGTAGCGCGTCGCGCACTCGACCACGAGGTCGGTGAGGAATCGCTGGGGCCCGGGGGCGAGCGAGTTCATCCACGGGAAGCCGTTCTTCACCACGGGCTCGCCGTCGACGCCCAGCGCCGCCCACTCCGGGTGCTTCACGAGCGCCTTGCCGGGGAAGGTGACGTGACCGTCCGCGAAGCCGTACTCGAACCACGGGATCACCTCGATGCCGTGGCGGTGCGCCTCGTGCAGGACCTCGGCGAGCGGGTCGCGCTCGCCGTAGCGGGGGTCGGTGCGCGCGCCCACCACGGCCTCGGCCACGGCGCTGTCGAAGAGCGTGTGGCCCTTGCTCCAGACCACGGGGAACACGACGTTGATGCCGGCGTCCGCGAGCAGCTGCATCTGCGCCGCGACGTTCTCCCGCGACTCGAAGAAGCTCGAGTGGCTGTTCGGGATCCAGACGCCGCGCACCTCGGCGGGGACCTCGACCGCGCGCGGGGACGGAGCGGTCCGCGGCTCGTGCGGCGCGTGGGGCGAGCCAGCGCTCGCGAGGGTGGGACCGAGGCAGAGGGCGAGGGGGAGCAGCATCGTTCGGGGGAGCCGGGCAGGTCAGCCTCGGGGGACGACCACGAGGGTGACCTCGTCCTCGGGCGTCAGGGAG
>WTJQ01000481.1 GCA_011524785.1 Planctomycetota bacterium
CCGGGCGGCTCCCGGACCCGGGCGCCCGTCCGAGAGCACAGGACGCGCGAGCGCGCGCACCGGGATGGCGGGCCGCCCTGGACCGCCCTGGGGCGCACCGTGCTTGGGCTCTCGACCTGACTCCTCGGGGCAGGGTAGGCTCGCCCCATGGACGGACCCGCGCGCCCGACCCGGCCCCACGGCATCGTGGCCGTGGCCGTTGGTGGGGACGGTCTCAGCGGGGCAATGGTGCAGCTGAGCTGTGCCGGCTCCCAGGCCGCTCGCGCCGTGCCGGTCCTCGAGTTCGCGGACCTGCTGGCCGAGCAGGTGCGCCTGCGGGACCCGAGGGACCTGGAGGAGCTCGCCCGCCAGGACTGGATCGCAGGTGGCCCCAGCGCCGGCTGGGCCCTGCGCCGCTGCGCCGATGAGGTCGGCGCGGCCCTCGCGGTCGAGCGCATGGCTCGCTTCGAGGTGACGCGCGGCTGGGTCCACGGCTGGACGAGCCCCGAGGGCGACGGTGCGGTCCTGCTCGCGGCGCGCTCGGAGGGCCGGGCCCCCCGCGCGCGGGTGGCGCTCTCCATGCTGGCGGCCCAGATCCACGAGGAGCGCGCCTGGGAGGTCGTCGTGGGGGACGACGGTCCGCACGAGGTGTTCGACCCCCTCGCCGTCGTGGATCGCCCCTGGCGACTCGACGCGACCCGCACCGTGCAGAGCGAGCTGGCGCGTCTCCTCGGCGGGCCGTGGTCGCTCACGGGCTACGCGGCGTTCCGGGCGTCCTGAGCGCGGCGCGGGCCGCGCCGCTCGAACCGTTCCGCACCGGCGCACGGACACCACTGGCGTCGGGGCTACAGCGCCTCTCCCCGCCGCAGGCCCGACTCCGACGGCCGCCGACCTCGCGTGGGGCGACGGCCCGGTTATCCTCCTCCTCCCGCGAGCGAGTCCGCGAGCGCAGCGCCCCGCCAAGGCCGGCGCGATCGCTGCCTCCCGAGCCCGCCCGATCCACGCATGTACAAGCGCATCCTCCTCAAGCTCTCCGGTGAGGCCCTCGGCGACCCGGGCGCTGGTCACGGGATCCATCCCGAGTCCGTCCAGTCGCTCGCTGAGCAGATCGCGCGGGTGACGGGGCTCGGGGTGCAGGTCGCCCTGGTCTGTGGCGGCGGCAACATCCTCCGCGGCGCCGAGTTCTCGCGCCTCGGCGGGCACCGCGCCAACGCCGACTACATGGGCATGCTTGGAACGGTCATCAACGCCCTCGCGCTCTCGGATGCGATCGAGCAGCAGGGCGTCGAGACCCGCGTGATGACCGCGCTCGAGATCTCGGCCGTGGCCGAGGGCTTCGTGCGCCGCCGCGCCGAGCGCCACCTCGAGAAGGGGCGCGTCGTCCTGCTGGCCGCCGGGACGGGGAACCCGTTCTTCACCACCGACACCGCGGCCGCGCTGCGCGCGAGCGAGCTCGGCTGCGAGGCCCTCCTCAAGGCGACCAAGGTGGACGGCGTCTATACGGCGGACCCGAAGAAGGACCCGGACGCGAAGCGCTACTCGAGCCTCACCTACGACCAGGTGCTGGAGCGCGGGCTGCGCGTGATGGACATGACCGCCATCACCCTCTGCAACGAGAACAAGGTCCCCGTCGTCGTGTTCGACGCGTTCGAGGTGGGCAACCTCGAGCGGGTCGTCCGCGGGGAGGATCTCGGCACCACCATCAGGAGCGAAGCATGAGCCAGGACACCCTGCTGAAGAGCGCCCGCGAGCGCATGGACAAGGCGATCGACCACACCAGGGACATGCTCCGGGGCATCCGGACGTCCCGCGCCTCCTCGGCGCTGGTGGACAACGTCCGCGTCGACTACTACGGCACCATGACGCCGCTGTCGCAGATGGCCCAGGTTTCGGTGCCCGAGGCCCGGGTCCTCGTCATCAAGCCGTTCGACATGACGGCGCTGAAGGAGATCGAGAAGGCCCTCCAGAAGTCGGACCTCGGCATCTCCCCCGAGAACGACGGCAAGGTCGTGCGCCTGAACCTGCCGCCGCTCTCGGGAGACCAGCGGAAGAAGTACGCGGCCAAGGCCAAGGAGCTCTGCGAGGAGGGGCGCGTGGCCCTGCGCAACCTGCGGCGGGACGCGAACAAGGAGAACGACGCCCTCCTCAAGGACGGCGAGGTCACCGAGGACGAGCACCGCAAGCTCCAGGGGCAGATCCAGGACCTGCTCAAGGAGTTCGAGAAGACGGTCGGCGACATCCAGGAGGCCAAGACGACCGAGATCATGGAGAACTGACCGGGAGTCCCCGGCGAGGGAGGCGCCTCGGGGCTTGCCCCGGCACTCCCTGAACCCTAGACTTCCGGCCCTTCGAGTGGGCGCGTAGCTCAGTCGGTAGAGCAACTGGCTTTTAACCAGTAGGTCCCAGGTTCGAGCCCTGGCGCGCTCACCACCCACTCAAGAGAAGGCGCCCCGCATTCGCGGAGCGCCTTCTTCTCTTCCCTGGGTCCTGGTCGCCGGGCCGAAGGGGAGGAGAGCGTCCCACGAGCCCGCGCGGGGAGACGCGGCGTGACGATCGGGGACGAGGCGGAGCGGGTGTTCGCTCCGATCAGGCGCTGCGTCCGCGTTGCGGGCTGGCGGCGAGCGGCGGACCCCGCCAGGGCTCCCTCGGGCAGCTCGGAGCCCTGCGGCCGAGCCGCCGCCAGTCGCTCCAGAGCCGCGTAGCGCTCGTCAGGCCTGGCAGGCGGCCTCGACCTCGGCGATGGACTTCGGGACGGCCGCGGTCAGGTTCTCGTGGCCGTCGGCGGTGATGAGGATGTCGTCCTCGATGCGGATGCCGATGCCGCGCAGCTCGGCGGGCGCGTCCGCGGCCTCGGCCCCGATGTAGAGACCCGGCTCGACGGTCAGGACCATCCCCGGCTCGAGGGGACGGGACCCCGTGGCGTCGTCGTAGGCCCCGCAGTCGTGCACGTCGATGCCCAGCCAGTGGCTGGTGCGGTGCATGAACCACTGGCGATACGCGCCCGACTCGATCACCTCGGCCCGCGTGCCGCTGCAGAGCCCGAGCTCGATCATCCCGTCGACCAGGACGTCGAGGGAGGCCTCGTGGACCGCGTCGAAGGGAACGCCCGGACGGCACTGGGCGATGGAGGCCTCCTGGGCAGCCAGCACCACCTCGTAGACGCGCCGCTGCGCGTCGGTGAAGGTGCCCGAGACGGGGAAGGTGCGCGTCACGTCCGACGCGTAGTGCTCCAGCTCGGTGCCGGCGTCGACGAGGCACAGGGCGCCGTCCTCGAGGGGCTGGTCGTTCTCGACGTAGTGGAGGATGCAGGCGTTCGCGCCGCCGGCGACGATGTTGTTGTAGGCCGCGCCCGTGCCGCCGCGCCGCCGGAAGGTGTAGTCGAGCAGGGCGTCGAGCTCGCACTCGTTGACGCCGGGCGCGGCCGTGGCCATCAGGGCGCGGTGGGCCTCGTCGGTGATCGCCGCGGCGCGGCGCATGACCTCGAGCTCGCCCTCCGACTTGAGCAGGCGCTGCTCGTGGAGGTAGGGGCCCGGGTGGAGGATCCGGCCCGGCGCGCGGACGCCCCCGCGGGCCCGCGTGCGGAGCAGGCCGAGCAGCTCGTGCACGGCCCGGTCGTCCTCGGGCTCGGCGCCCGTGGCCCACATGAGCGTGTCCTGCCCGGCCAGCAGTTCGGGCAGCAGGCTCCAGAGGTCCTCCACGTCGTGCGCCTCGTCCACGCCCAGCGTGGCGGGAGCGGCCTCGACCCCGAGCCGCCGCCCGTCCCAGATCTCGCGCAGCTCGTCGCGCTCGCGCAGGAAGAGGATGCTGCGGCCGCCCTCGGCACCAGGGAGCAGGAGGAGCCAGGACTCGGGCTCGGCGAACCCCGTCAGGTACCAGAAGTCGCTGCCGGGGCGGAACCGGTACTCGGTGTCGTTGCTGCGCGTCTTGGCCGTGTTCGTGGGGATCAGGGCGGCGGCCCCGAGCTCGGAGAGGGTCGCGAGGAAGCGCTGACGGTGTTCGCGGTAGATCGACATGGTGGGGAGGGCCGACGAGCCACCGAAGGGTGTCGGGCCGTCGTGCAGGGTAGCCCCGGAGCCGAGGCGCTTGGGCCCCGTTGCCGAGGTTCCCGGGGCAGGCTCTGGCGGCCGCTCCCCTGCGAGGCCCTCTCGCTGCGCTGGTAGGAGCGACTCAGCAGGAGGCGACTCAGCGCGGGACGAGGAGGCGGGCCTCCACGCTGGCGCGCAGGGTGCGCAGGACGGCGCGCCCGGCCTCGTCCGCGGGCACGCGCACCACGGTCGCCCGGCCGGCGCCCTCGGCGCTGCCCAGCTCGACGGGCAGCCCCAGGAGCTCGCTGAGGGCGGCTGCCACGGGCTCGCAGTCGGGCGCGCCGGGGGCCGGGACGAGGCGCAGTCCCGCCTCGCTCAGCGCGCGCGGCAGCGGCGCCGCACCGGCCGGCGCCGCGGGGAGGTCGCTGTCGCTCTGGACGAGGCGTCCGTAGAGCACGCGCGGCTCCTCGTCGGTCGGGGCCACGACCAGGTCGCGGGCCCCGTGGAGGTCGTCCTGCCGGACGAAGTCCAGGTACTCCGTGCGCAGCGCGGCGCCTCGGACGCGCGGCAGCTCGGTGGTCACGCGCGCCGCCGGGCCGGCGCGATGGGTCAACGCCACCTCGACCCCGGCCGGCTGCACCTCGACCATCAGGTCCACCCGCGCCTCGCCGACCATGAGGCCGCCTAAGGTGGCCACCCCGGCTCCCATCGCCCAGGACGGGAGGTCGGGGTCGAGGGGGGGCGGCAGTGGTCTCAGGTGAGTCCCAGGGGCCAGCGGC
>WTJQ01000164.1 GCA_011524785.1 Planctomycetota bacterium
GAGCGCGCCCTCCAACGCTGCGCGGTAGTCCTGCTCGAGCTCCGGGGTCATCGATGCGCGGTCGATGGTCCCCGCACCGCCGTGCAGGACGAGGACCGCGCGAGGGGCCTCGGGCTCCGCGAGGTGGTGACTGGGGCGCGGGGCCGCGCACGCGACGAGTGCTGCGCCCAGGCAGAGGTCTCCGAGGACCCGCGGCCGGACTCGCACGAGGACGGAGGACAGCGGGGCTTGGAGGTCAGCGCGCATCGGGGAGTCAGGTGCCCTGTTGGAGGACGACGGTGCGGACCGTCGTCAGCAGGATCGAGAGGTCGAAGAGGAGCGACTGGTTCTTCACGTAGAACAGGTCGTACTGGAGCTTCGCCAGGGCGTCCTCCTCCGTGTTGCCGTAGCGATGGTTGGTCTGCGCCCAGCCGGTGAGGCCAGGCTTCACGACGTGGCGCTGGTCGTAGTAGGGGATCCGCTGGGAGAGGTCGCGGATGAAGTGCTCGCGCTCCGGGCGCGGGCCGACCAGGCTCATGCTGCCCCCGAGCACGTTGAAGAGCTGGGGCAGCTCGTCCAGGCGCGTGCGCCGCATGAAGCGCCCGAAGGGCGTGATGCGCGGGTCGTCCCCAGTCGCCCAAACGGGGCCCGTCGCCCGCTCCGCGTCCGGACGCATCGAGCGGAACTTCACGAGGGTGAAGGGCTTCCCGTGCAGGCCGATCCGCTCCTGCCGGAACAGGGCGGGCCCGGGCGAGGTCAGCTTGACGAGGACGGCCGTGACGAGCATGGCGGGCCAGAGCACGGCCAGCAGCAGGGTCCCACCCACGAGGTCCAGAACGCGCTTGGCCACGGCGTCCCACGGCCGCCTTCGGAACCCCTCGTTGAAGATGAGGTAGCTCGGCCGCATCGCTCCGATCGCGATCTTGCCCGCCAGCTCCTCGTAGACCTCCTCGTGCTCGCGGACCTCGTGACCTGCGAGGCGGCAGTCGAGCAGCTCCGCGGTCGGGAGCGCGCGGCGGCGGTCCTCGATGGCGACCACGACGGCATCGGCGCCGTGCTGCTGCAGCAGCGCACGGAGACGCCCGGGCGGCGGGTCGTCCGCACCCGCGGGGGCCTCCTGCCGGTCCAGGAGCAGGCGCTCGTCGCGCAGGACCAGGCGCTCGGTCGCCGTGGTGGGGAGGTGGTTGGGGTCGGCGATCCAGCGCTCGTCCCGGCCGCCCGCGTGGTCCGACGGGGCCTCGGGCACGAGGCCGACCACGCCGTAGCCCGCCTCCGGGTGCTGGAGCACCTCGCGGGTCAGCGCGTGCGCCGCGCCCTGGGAGCCGAGGACCAGGATGCGCAGCTGCAGTCGGACGCTGCGCAGCAGCCGGTGGAAGATGCCCCGGAACAGCCAGGAGAGGGCGAGCCCGATCACCAGGGTGGCGACGAGGAGCATCAGCCCCTGAGGGATCGTCAGCCCCGGGAAGTCGTGCAGGCGCGGGATCGCCCAGAGGCGCGCGAAGAGGTAGACCGCGAGGTTCGCCGCGATGGCGAGACCGCCGGCCTCGGCGAAGCGCGCGGCGCGCTTGAAGGGGGAGGCCGAGACCCAGAAGTCGTAGAGACGCCCGAAGGCCAGCATGATCTGGGTCAGTCCGACGACGCCTAGGGTGCTGACCAGGCTGATCTCGAAGGCCTCCTCCGCGTAGAGGCGGCGGTCGATCAGGCGCCGCCAGGCCGGACTGTCGACCTCGATGCCGTCGAGGTGGAGGGTCAGCCCGTAGCCCACCACCGCGGCCAGCAGGATCCCCTCGCCGAGCACGAGCAGCAGCGTGCGGAGGGGGATGTAGTGCTGGAGGACGCGGAGCATGGAGGCGCGCGGGGAGCCCTCGGGGACCCCGCCGCGGGATTGTAGGCAGGCCGACCCGGCCGATTCACTCTCCGCGAGGCCTGGGGCCGCCGACTCGGCTTGCGGGGGGATCTGACGGCCACCGTTCGGTCGGCTCGCCCTGCGCCGGGTGGTTCCAGACCCAGCGCCCCGGAGGTCTCGTTGGCGAGGCCTCGGGCTCGCACACCGCCGACCCAACCGACGACGGTGCGTGGGTCGGGGGTGACCAGGATCCCAGGACGGTCCAATGCGTCTTGACGGGGGCTCCTCGCCGAGGGTCGAGCAGGACCTCGGCCAAGAGCAGGGCCACCGGCCCCTTCCAGGCGCGCGCGGCAGTGACCGCGAGTCGCTCCAGCCGGTCCTGCTGGCCGCGCTCGAGTCGGCGGCCGGGACGCTCCGTCACTGGCGGCGCAAGTCCGGGTCCGGGAGGCGGCTCCCGGAGCACGCCGGTCTTGACCTCGACGAGGCCGAGCGTGCCGCCACGCTCCACGACGAGGTCGACCTCCGCTCCCCGTGCCGCGATCCGGTGGCCCCGCACCCGCCAGCCGCGCGCGCCCAGCTCGCGTGCCGCCATGCGCTCGCCGAGCATCCCGAGCTCCCGGCTGCTCAGCCGCAGCGGCCCGCGCCAGCGGAGGGCGCGCTCCGCGCCAATGGTGCGGAGGCCGGCGCTGCGAGCGACGGAGGATCCCCAAGCGGCGAGGCGGCGGACGACAGCTCGTGCCTCTTGCCGCGGCCTCCGCGCGGGAACGTGGGGGAGCCTCACCAACGCCACCGCGGTTGCAACCGCCGGGCGGAGCTCACGCCGCGGTGAGGAGGCCGCGAGGAACGACCCGGCTTGGCATGCAGCCCCCGGGCGCCTGCAGCAGGAGCTCCTGCTGTCCGAGGCGCGGTCAGTCCTTCGACTCGGCTTCGCTGGGCTCCTCGCCCTCGCTCGCGAGCCCCTGCACCGCGGCACGGCTGAACTCGATCCGGACGCCCTTCGCGACCTCGAGGGTCACGCGCGCCTCGTCGAGAGCGGCGATGGTGCCGAACATCCCGCTGCTGGTCATGACCTCGTCGCCCTTCTTGAGTCCTTCGAGCATGGCCGCACGTCGCTTCTGCTCCTTGCTCTGCGGCCGGATCAGGACGAAGTAGAACAGCGCGCCGATCAGGGCGAAGGGCACCCAGTTCATGCCCTCCGGGGCTCCGGTGGGGGGAGTGCCCTCCGCCGTGCCGTCCGCAGCGGTCGTGGCCGCGGTCTCGCTCGCACCTGCGGTCGTCGCCGTCCCCTGGGCGGCGCCCTCGGCTCCTTGGAGCGTGGTGAGGGAGAGCGTGGGCAGCGTGGGCAGATCGGTGGAGAGGGTCATGGCTTGGATGCTGTGGGACTCGAGGGGCGCAGGGTCTCGTGGGCACGCGTGTTGAGGCGTGCAGGGTCAGCAAGAGCCCCTGGGGCGCGGCATGGTAGGCACGGGCCCGGGGGGCGCCCGGAGCGCGGCTGGTCGATCCACCTCCGGTTGGCCCAACGCCTCCCAAGGCTGGCGGGGGCCCGGACCGGTCGGGCAACCCCCGCATGCGGCCTCTGGGATTGCGTGGTGCCCCGTAGGGGCCTGAGAATGTCGCTATCGCGTCCAGACCGCGCCGCCGGCTGGACGCTGATGCGCCCCTCCGCCCGCACACGACCCTCCAGCTGCTGCCCGACCCCATGTCCGCGCCGACCACTTTCTTCCAGGCACCGCACCTCCCCGCGGGCGCCCGGGTCGTGGCGGCCATGAGCGGAGGCGTGGACAGCTCGGTCGCGGCCTGGCTGCTCCGGGAGGCGGGGTTCGAGACGGTCGGGCTGTTCATGCGCAACGGCGTCAAGGTCGACGCGGCAGAGGTCCACAAGAAGAGCTGCTGCTCCCTCTCGGACGCTCGGGATGCGCGCATGGTGGCGGCCTTCCTGGAGCTGCCCTTCCAGGCCGTCGACCTCGCCGACGAGTTCGGCTCGCTCATCGACCACTTCGTGGAGGAGTACCGGCGGGGCCGGACGCCCAACCCCTGCGCCCTCTGCAACCGCGACCTCAAGATGGGGCGCCTCCTCGAGCTGGCCGACGAGCTGGGCGCCGAGGCCGTCGCCACGGGACACTACGCGCGCCTCGCGGTGGAGGACGGCCGCGTCCACCTGCGGAGGGGCCGCGACGCCCGCAAGGACCAGTCGTACCAGCTCTTCAGCGTGCCCGAGCCCCAGCTCGCACGGACGCTCCTGCCCCTGGGGGACCTGGAGAAGCCCCGGGTGAGGGAGCTCGCGGCGGCCGTCGGTCTGCGGACGAGCCACAAGGCCGACAGCCAGGAGGTCTGCTTCGTCCCCTCGAACGACTACCGCAACCTGCTCGCGGAGCGGGGCGTCGAGCTCCATCCCGGCTCCATCGTCGACACCCAGGGCCGGGTCCTCGGCCAGCACGAGGGCACCGAGCACTACACGATCGGCCAGCGTCGGGGCCTGCGCGTGGCGACCGGGCGTCCGCTCTTCGTGGTGGAGCTGCTGCCCGACGAGGGCCTCGTCGTCGTCGGGGACCGCGAGGAGTGCAAGGCCACCGGGATGCGCGTCGACGACCTCAACTGGATCGGCTTCGACGCGCCCGACCGCTTCGAGTGCCTCGTGCAGCACCGCTACCACTGCACCCCGTCGCGCGTCGAGGTGCGGCTCGAGGGGGATGGGGCCACCGTCCGCTTCGAGGAGCCCGAGCTCGCCGTGACCCCCGGGCAGGGCGCGGCCTTCTACGACGGGGATCGGCTCCTTGGCGGGGGCTGGATCGCCTCGACCCAGCGGCAGGGCCAGGAGGCCGCGGCCGTTGGGGCCTGAGCGCTCAGCGCGCGCGCTGGTCCTGGGTGCGGCCACCCTGCTCGGCTGGGGCGCCCTGCTGGCCTGGGGAGGCGGTCTCCGCAGCGAGCCGGAT
>WTJQ01000600.1 GCA_011524785.1 Planctomycetota bacterium
CTTGGAGGGCCTCCGAGGGCCCCCAGGGGGCGTGCGAACGGAGGGATCTCCGTTTCGAGGGCAAACAGTTTAGAGGCGCCGCCGGAGCGGTCAACCCGGAGGGGGCCCTCGGAGGCCCTCCAAGGGGTCTATCGACCGTTTTCGGGGCCGCCATCGGCCCCATCCGCCCTTTTGGCGGCTCCTGCGAGGCGATCCTGGCGACCGATCCAGCTCTTCACCGCGAAGCTCGCCAGGGCGATCAGAAGCGCGAAGCCGAGCCATTCGGTGTAGTCCGCGACCGTCCGTTCGAGGGTCGCGATGCTGGTGCCGAAGGCCTTCCCCAGGAAGACGTAGAAGGGGACCATCACGCAGGCCGCCAGGGCGTCGACCCCGATGAAGCGCCTGTAGGGCATCTTCAGGACGCCCGCCGTGAAGAAGCCGGGCAGGCGCAGCCCGGGGAGGAAGCGGATGGTGAGGATCGCCCGGGCGCCGTGGCGCTGCATGCGCTCCTCGAGGCCGGCCATGCGCTCCTCGTGCAGCAGGCGCGCCACCCAGCCGACGGAGAGGGCCCTGCGGCCGAAGACGCGCCCCACGGTGTAGGGGATCGAGTCGCCCAGGAGCGTCGCCGACCAGCAGGTCAGGGTCACCAGCAGGAAGTCCACCTTGCCGGCGAACACCAGGTAGCCCGAGCCGGTCATGGTCACCTCCTCGGGGACCGGCAGACCCGCCCCGGCTCCCAGGAGGAACAGGAAGGGCGCCCAGTAGCCCAGGGACCGGAACGGCCCCATGAGCACGGACTCTTCGACGAGGAGGGCCAGCATGGCGCGGGACGAGGATAGCCGCGGGCAGGGCGCCCCCGTGGGCGAGGCCCTGGGGGCGTCGAAGGGGGGCCTCAGTGATCGTGGCCGTGGCCGTTGCCGCGCCCGTGATCGTGCCCCCCGTCCGCGTGCTGGCGCGCGAACTCCTCCAGGGGGTCCTCCAGGCCCTCCGGCAGGCTGGGATCGGCGCCGAGCTCGAGGGCGAGCTCCAGGGCCTCCCGCGTCCGCTCCTCCACCGCGGGCAGGCCCCCGGGCCAGGCGATCGCGCCGTCGGCCACCAGGGGGGCCAGGTAGAGGCCCAGCATCCGCGCGCGCACCAGCGCGACCTGCTCGGGGGCGCCGGAGGTGGCGATCCCCTCCTCCAGCACCTGCAGGCCGGCCTCGAACCAGCGCGTGCGCAGCTCCGGCTGCGGGACGCGCTCCGCGGACCCGCGCAGGAACCACAGGTGCTCGGCCAGGCGGATCCAGCCGGCCGCCGGCTGCGGGTCCCACGAGAGGGCGCGGCGGGCGGCCAGCCAGGCCGCCTCGTCCCGTCCCTCGTGGACCGCGGCGTCGAAGGCGACCCACTCCCAGGCCGCGGCCAGCGAGCCGATCGGGCCCAGCAGGCGCCGGGCCGCCGGGCGCTCGTCGCGCGCGACGCCGCCGTGGGGCCAGAGCAGGGCCAGGGCCGTGAGGCCGAGGAGGAGCGCGCGCGTCATCGTCCCCTCCGGAGCGAGGTCGCCAGGGCGGCAAGCGGGATCAGCGCCAGCTGCGCGAGGGTCGACGCGCCGATCCCTGCGGTGAGGGCACCCCGTCCGGCGAGCTCGAGCGCGGCGGCGAAGGCGTGGCCGGGGAGGCTCCCGGTCCCGAGCCACCCGAGGGCGAGGACGCTGAGGCCCGTGAGCGTCGCGACGGGCGCTCCGAGACGCGCGCGGGCCAACCCCACGACGAACACGAGGGCGAGCAGGTCCGCGAGCAGGAGCAGCCCGAGCTCGAGGGACACGAGGCGCGCGCTCGCGATCGGAGCCTCCAGCACCACGCTGCGCCCGCCGCGGAGGACCGCGTCCCCAGGACCGTCGGCCGCCACCACGAGCCGTACGGGTCCGTCGCCGGCAGGCAGCGGAACGCGCAGCCGGGCCGCGCCGTCAACGAGCTGAGGCTCGGGGACCGGGGGCGCGGCGGGAGCGCCCTCACCGCGCAGGGACTCGAGGCGGACTCGGGTGGTCGGTCCCGCCCCGCCGCCGGACGCCACGCGGACGGCGAGCCGAGCGCCCTCCGGCGCGGGACCCGGATCGATCGCCACGGCGAGCTCCTCGCCCGCCGGGATCCTGCGCGGGCTCCCGACGTCGACGCTGCGGACCTCGCGCCACGCGGGCGCCGGGTCCTGGCGCGCCTCGACGCCCAGGCCCAGCGTCGTCACGGCGGCGAGGCATGCCAGTCCCAGGCCCACGGCCTCGCCCCACGCAACGCGCTCCCCGCCGGGCAGGCTCCGGCGCCAGGTCCGCTCGGCGTCCAGCGGACGCGAGGCCTGCCACGCGGCGAGGGGGAGCAGCACCAGCGCGCCGAGGAGCCACGCGGCGCCCCGGCCCTCGGTCGCGCTCGGGAGGCCCTGCAGGGGCGGCGGCTCGAGGGGAGCCGCGATCGCGAGCAGCACGGCCACGCCGACGGCCGGAAGGACGAGGGACCGGAGCCCTCGCCGCCAGCCGGTCCGCGCGCTCGCGAGGAGGACCGTGGTCACGAGCGCTTGGGCTCCTCGCTCGCATCGGCGGCGCGCTGGTAGAGCTCACCCATGCCGAGCGACGCGCGGACGGTCCCGGGGACCAGCGTGCCGCCCCGCCGCTCGACCTCCGCGCGCAGGGCGTCCCAGTCGGTCGGCCCGAGGCCGCGCGCGGCGATGCCGGGCGCGTCCTGGAGGAGCTGCCGCGGCTCGCCGTGCAGCCGGCACCGGCCATCGAGCAGGACGCTGAGGGTGTCACACCGCTCCACCACGTCCTCGAGCAGGTGCGACGCCAGCAGCACCGTGGTGCCGGCCGCACGCGCGCGTGCCAGCAGGCTGTCCAGCACCTGGAACCCGGGGGCGTCGAGGCCCGCCGTGGGCTCGTCCAGGAGCACGAGCTCCGGCGCGCCGAGGAAGGCCTGGGCGAGCCCGAGGCGGCGCAGCATGCCGCGCGAGTAGGTCCGCGTGGGGGCGGTGCCCGCATCGGCCAGCCCGACCTGCTGCAGGAGGGCGTCGGCCTCCGCGCTCCATTCGCGCAGGCCGCGCACGCTCGCGATCAGCTCCAGCACCTCGCGCGCCCCGAGCTCCCGGGGGAACGGCGACTCGCTCGGCAGCCACGTCACGCGCTCGGCCCGGGCGCCCGGAGCGCCGCCGAGGACCTCGAGCTGTCCGGCGTCGGCGCGCTCCGCTCCGGACACGAGCCGCAGCAGCGTGCTCTTGCCCGACCCGTTCGGTCCGACCAGGGCGTGGATCGCCCCACGCGGCAGGTCGAGGTCGAGGCCGTCGAGCCCCCTGCGCGCGCGGCGCCGCCAGCCGACCCGGTACGTGCGCACCAGGCCGTGGGCGCGGAGGGCGGACCCCGTGGCGGATCCCTCGGTGGCGCGGCTCTCCATCGTCCACATGATAGATTGAGACCGATGCGGCGCGCCCTCTCGAGCTGGCTCCGCGGGCCCGTTCCGGCCCGCCTCTACACCCGCGCGGGGTGCGGTCTCTGCGACGAGCTGGTCGCGGTGCTGCGCGAGGAGGGACTGCTGCGACGCCTCGACCTCGTGCACGTCGACGTCGACGCCGATCGGGCCCTGAAGAAGGCCTTCGGCCTGCGCCTCCCGGTGCTCGAGGTGGAGGACCGCGTGGTCTTCGAGGGGCGCCCCGAGCGCAGGGCGGTCGTGGACGCGGTGGCGACCGCGCTCGATGCGGGGAGTGCCCGATGAGCACCGCGCGCCTCTTCGTGCTCTCCGGGCGCCAGCTCGGGACCGATCACCTCCTCGAGGGGCCCTCCGTGCTGGGCCGTGGGGACGACGCGACCGTGCGCCTCCGGGATCCCTCGGTGAGCCGGGCCCACGCCCGCCTGAGCCCCGAGGCCGAGGGCTGGCGGCTGGTGGACCTCGGCTCGTCCAACGGCTGCTTCGTGGGGGGCGAGCGCGTCGAGACCGCGCTCCTCCGGGACCGCGAGGAGTTCCGCCTCGGGACCCTCGAGCTGCGCCTGCGCATCGAAGCGGCCCCCGCCTCCACCGCTGCAGCCCCTGAGGCTGCGGCCGTCGCGCCGCCCGTAGAGCCGGAGCCGGCCCCGGCCGCAACAGAGCCAGGGCCGGCGACCTCCAAGCCGCCCCGCGAGGAGCCTGCGGTCCCGGACGAGCCTGCGGCCGCCCCGAGCGACGACGACCTCGAGCTCGAGCTGGAGGGGGACTGGGACGAGGAGGCGGCGCCCGTGCCGGTGCGGGCTCCCGCGACCCCGCAGCACGCGCCGCAGCCAGCTCCGGCCGCGCCGGAGCGTGCGCCCGTGGGCTCCGCGGCTCCGGTCGGCTCCGCAGCCCCCGACCTCGCCGGCCGCCCCGTGCTCCGCTCCCAGCAGGACGCGGCCCGCGGCGGTCTCCTCTCCAGCGACCTCGCCCAGCAGTCGGCGCCCGTGCGCTGGCTCCTCTACCTCCTCGCGATCGGCCTGTTCGTCGGCCTCGTGTGGGGGAGCTACCGCCTCGTCTTCGGCGTGCGGCAGGCGCGAGACGTCCCCGCGCCGGAGGCGTACGAGTGACGGGCGGCGCCTCCAGGCGCCCGAGGCTCGCGCCACGACCATGCATCTCGAACAGCTCTACCTCGGCTGCCTCGCGCAGGCCTCCTACCTGATCGCGGACGAGGCGTCCGGTGTCGCCGTCGTGGTCGACCCGCGACGTGACGTCGACGTCTACTTGGAGAAGGCCGCCAAGCGCGGCTGGCGCATCGAGCACGTCTACCTGACGCACTTCCACGCCGACTTCCTC
>WTJQ01000479.1 GCA_011524785.1 Planctomycetota bacterium
GACCCAGGGCGAGCCTGCGTCCCGCGCTCCGCGGGGAGTGCGCGATTGGTGACTAGCATGGGGGCGTGGCGACCTCCCCGCGAGACGAGAGCCTCGATCTCCTGCGGGTGATCGGGATGCTCATCATCTTCACCGCGCACGGAGGTGCGCCGGGGTGGGTGATCCAGCCGATCGGCTTCGGGGTCGTGCTCCTGATCATCACCTCGGGCATGTCGCACCGGCTGCTCCTCGACCGTAAGCAGCCGCGCATCGGGCCGTTCCTGCGCCAAAGACTGACGCGGATCGTGGTGCCGGTGTGGCTCTTCCTCGCGCTCTACCTGCCGTTGACCTGGGCGGCCTGCGCCCTGCTCGGGGAGCCGTTCCCCTGGAGCCGCGAGGTGCTCCTCGAGACCGCGGTGCTCGGGGACGGCTTCGGCTACGTGTGGATCTTCCGCATCTACGCGCTGCTGGCCCTGGCGACGATGCCGATCCTGGCCCTGAGCCGTCGCGTGCGGTCCCTGCCGCTCTGGGGCCTGGGCGTCGCCGGGGTGCTTCTCGGCATGGAGCTCGTCACCCCGCGCGTCCTGGCCCAGGACCTGTCCCCTGAGGCAGTCGAGTGGATGCGCCTCGTGGTCCTGGCCGTCCCGGCCTACACGGCGGTGTTCGCGCTGGGGCTGCGCCTCCACGAGGCCTCGCACAGGCAGCTCCTGGCCGGCGCCGCCATCGCCCTCGCCGCCGTCCTCGCGAACATGCTCCCCGAGGTCCTCGGGGACGGGTCCTTCACCGGCCCGCGGGCGCACAAGTACCCGCCGCGCCTCTACTACGTCGCGTACGGCCTGTTCGGGACGCTCTCCCTGGCGCTCGTGCGGCAGCCCCTCGCGCGCCGCGTCCCGCGCGAGGCCACGGTGTGGTTCTCGCGCAACACCCTGTGGGTGTACCTCTGGCACATCCCGCTGGTGCACAACCTCGACGGGCTCGCTGGACTCCTGGGGCTCCCGCTCCCGTGGCCCGTTCGCAGCATCCTCCTGATGACCTTCGGGATCGGCTGCACCCTCGTGCAGCACGCCCTCGTCCGCAGGATCGTCCGCCCCTCGAGTCCAGGGGCGCTCCTCTGGGTCGCCGACCTGCTGGGCGTGCGGGTCCAGGCGGCGCGCTGAGGTGGGTCACCTCGCAGGAGGTGTGATGGGCTCGGCGCCTCAGTCCCCGAGCTGCGTCAGGTCCAGGCGCCGGAACGCCACCGGGCGCCCCTCGGCCTGCAGCGCGATGTGGCCGCTCTGGGCCGTGCACTGGTAGCCCTGGTTCACCAGGTCCCCGTTCACCCAGACGTCGACGCGGTCCCCGACCGCCTCGATGCGCATGTGGTTCCACTCGCCCACGGGGTTCTCCGAGTCGTCGGTCAGGTTCTTGATGCGTCTCGCCGCGCCCTCGCGCGTGCCCCACTTCTCGGCGGGACCCCGTCGCGCGACCATCTCGTCCACCCAGATGTCCTCACAGATGCACCAGAAGTCGCCGGCGTTGCCGTGGTGCATCTGGACCTCGATGGAGGCGGGGAACATGCCGTAGAGGCAGCGGGGCTCGGTCGCGTGCACGAGCACGCCGCAGTTGCCGGGCTCGTCCGTCCAGCGGTACTCCACGTCGAGGCGGTAGTTCGCGTACTCGGCGTCGGTGATCAGGTGCCCGCCCGGGGAGCCGAGGCTCATCAGCACGCCGTCCACCACGGCGAAGGAGGGGGCCACGTCGGGGTTGCCGTCGGCCTCGGGCACGTCGCTGTGCCAGCCGGACAGGTCCTGCCCGTTGAACAGGGAGACCGCGGCAGGCTCCTGCGGTCCATCCCCCAGGCTGCGGCAGGCGGGGGCGATGAGAGTCAGGGCCAGGGCGATGGCGGGGAGCAGAGGACGCATGCTGGCACCCTAGCCCGGGCTCGTGCGGCGCGCGACCCTCAGGGCAGCGGGCCCCACACCTCGCGCAGCAGGGCGAACAGCTCGGGGTCGTGCTGGGCGAGCTCCGCGCGCACGAACGGGTGGAAGTCGTTCGCGCCGAAGTAGGCCTCGGTGCCCTCGGCGAAGTACTCCTTGTGGTTGGTGAGGGCGTAGTGGCGCACCGTGCGGCCGTTCACGTGCAGCACCTCCTCGTAGCGCCCTCCAGCCACGGCCGCCTCGAACGCCGCGCGGATCCCGGCGTGGTCGAAGCCCAGGACCTGGTCGTGGTAGGCGTGCGCGAGCTCGTGAAGGATCACGCGCGGCTGGACCGCGTGCAGGTCCCGGCTCGTCAGGGACGCGGCGCGCGGGACGTGCACGCAGCGCGCGAGCTCCGGGGCGTATCCGTTCGCCACGAGCCAGCCGCGGCTGGGGTGGTACTGGAGGTTTCGGAGCGGGTGGTCCAGGTCCACCTGGATCGTGACGGCCCGCAGCTGCGCGAGCTGCTCGGCCCGGACGAGGATCGCGACCTGGTTGAGGTGGGCGCCGAGGGCCTCGAGCGCGGGCCCGGCGACCTCGGGCCGCTCCGCGAGCTCGCGGCCGAGCCGGACCGTCCAGCCCTCGACCTCGCGCAGCACCTCGTCCTCGGCGGTCGTCCATGAGGAGGGCGCCTCCGGCGGCATGGTCCCCTCCCGAGCGTCCTCCGTCCACGCGCCAAGAGGAGCGCTCTCGGCCACACCCTCGACGGGGGCCCGCATGGGACGGACCGCGTGGCAGCCGACCCCCAGCACGCAGGCGCTCCAGGCGAGCAGGGACCTCGCGCCGATCTCGAGTGCGCGGCGGGGGGAGGAGCTCGCTCCCCTGCCGAACACGCAGGTGCGGGCCGGGGGGAGCGCGAGGGACGCCAGGACGCGGAGGAGCGTGGCCATGGCCCGAGCCTAACCCGCCGTTCAGCTGGGGGCGGCCCCCGAGGGCTCGCCCGTCTGGACTCGCCAGAGCGCGCGGTAGAGGCCGTCCTCCCGGCGCACGAGCTCGTCGTGGGTCCCGGCCTCGACGACGCGGCCCTCGTCCAGGACGTGGATCCGGTGGGCTCCGCGAACGGTGGACAGCCGGTGGGCGATCACGATCGTCGTGCGCCCGATGCTCACGCGCTCGAGGGAGCGCTGGATGGCGGCCTCCGTCTCGTTGTCCACGGCGGAGGTGGCCTCGTCGAGCACGAGGATGGGCGGGTCCTTGAGGATCGCGCGCGCGATCGAGAGGCGCTGTCGCTGGCCCCCCGACAGCTTCTGACCGCGCTCGCCCACCACGGTGTCGTAGCCCTCGGGCAGCTCGTCGATGAAGCCGTCGGCCTCCGCGACGCGCGCGGCCTCCCGGATCTCCTCCTCGCTCGCGTCCGGTCGCCCATAGGCGATGTTCTCGCGCACCGTGCCGTGGAACAGGAAGACCTCCTGGCTGACGAGGCCCACCTGGCTGCGGAAGGCAGGGAGGTCGAGCTCACGGAGGTCGACGCCACCGAGGGTGACGCGCCCCTCGGTCGGGTCGTAGAAGCGCAGGAGCAGCTTGACCACGGTCGTCTTGCCGGAGCCCGTCGAGCCGACGAGGGCCGTGGTTCGACCGGCCTGGAAGTCGAGGTCCAGCCCCTCGAGCACGCGCGCCCCGGAGGCGTAGGAGAAGCCGACTCCCTCGAAGCGCAGGTCCTCCGTCCGCGCACGCTCTCCCACCTCGCCAGTCCCCGACGCGATCCCGGGCGTGATGTCCAGCAGGTCCAGGATGCGCGTGGTCGAGGCCATGGCGCGCTGGAACAGGTCGAAGGTCTCTCCGAGCCGCGTCAGCGGCCAGAGGAGCCGCTGGGTGAGGAAGACCATCACCGAGTAGGACCCCACCGCCATCCGGTCGTTGGCCGCGAGGTAGCCGCCGTAGGCGAGGGTCGCCGTGAAGCCGCACAGGATGACCATGCGGATGAGCGGTGAGAACGCGGAGCTCAGGCGGATCGCGCGCGCGTTCGCCGTGCGGTAGGCCGCGGAGCGCTCGCCGATGCGCTCGACCTCGCGGGCCTCGGCCGTGAAGCTCTTGATCGTGGCGATGCCCCCGAGGTTCCCAGCGAGGTCGCCATTGAGGTGACCGACCTGCTCGCGCACCTCGCGGTAGCGGGGTGCGAGGCGCTTCTGGAACACGATCGAGCCCCAGAGGATCAGCGGCATCGGCAGCATGCTCATCCAGGCGACCTCCGGCGCGATCCAGAAGAAGACGGCCCCGATCGTGAGGACGGTGGTGCTCACCTGCAGGAGCTCGTTGGCCCCGATGTCGAGGAAGCGCTCGAGCTGGTTGACGTCGTCGTTGAGGACCGCCATGAGGCCGCCCGTCGAGCGATCCTCGAAGTAGGCCAGGTCCATGTCCTGCACGCGGCCGTACGCGTCCATGCGGAGCTCGTGCTCCAGGTCCTGCGCGAGATTGCGCCAGCCGAGCTTGTGCAGGTACTCGAAGACCGACTCGGCGGCCCAGATCACGAAGGTCAGGCCGGACAGCGCGAGCAGCTGGCTGGTGACGGTCTCCAGGCCCCAGCTCGCGAGCAGGGAGTTCTCCCGCTCCACCACCAGGTCGACCGCGACCCCGATCAGCAGGGGCGGCGCCAGGTCGAAGACCTTGTTGAGGACGGACCAAGCCGCCGCGCGCCGCATGCGCGCGCGGTGGGGGCGCGCGTACTCGAGGAGCCGCCGCAGCGGGGACCGACCTGCGTCCATGATGTGATTGTCCGTCGCGCGAGGGGCACCTGCGCCCTCCGCGTCGCAGGAACTGGCCCCCCGGCCCCACGAAGTTCGGAGGTGCATCTACCATCGAGCGTGGAACC
>WTJQ01000237.1 GCA_011524785.1 Planctomycetota bacterium
GGGCAGCCCGCGAGCTGCCCCGCCCCTGCCCTCAGCCTCCCGCATGCGCGCCCCGCGACCCGCGCTCGAGGCACCCCGCACACGCACCGCACGCGCGCTGCGTCGTGGCCCCGCCAAGGATGCGGGGCCTTCAACCCTGACACCAAGACACGGATACGACTCGTGAGCAAAAGGCTCTTCATCGGGAACCTCGCCTGGTCCACCACCGAGGAAACCCTTCGCGCCGCCCTGGAAGAGGGCGGCCGCACCTGCGCCAACGTGCGCATCATCATGGACCGGGAGACCGGGCGTCCCCGCGGCTTCGCCTTCGCTGAGATGGAGACCGAGGAGGAGGCCAAGGCGACGATCGAGGACATGAACGGCAAGGAGCTGGACGGCCGGCCCCTCCGCGTCAACGAGGCCGAGGAGCGTCCGCCCCGTCCGGGCGGAGGCGGCGGCTACGGCGGCGGCGGCTACCGCGGCGGCGGCGGTCGTCCGCGTCGCGGCGGCTACCGCGGCGGCCCGCGTGGCGGCGGCGGCGGCGGCGGCTACGGCGGTGGCGGCGGCGGCGGCTACGGCGGCGGCGGCGGTCGTGACGGCGGCGGTGGCGGCTGGAAGAAGGGCCGCGGCGGCCGTGGCCGTGACAAGTGGGACAACGCTGGCGGTGGCGACACCGGCGGCGGCGGCGACGACTGGGGCGACGACTGGTGATCGCTCCGGGAGGCCGTCGTCGGACACGACGCGGCCCCCCACGCAACGCATCGAGGGCGCGGCTCCGCGAGGAGCCGCGCCCTCGCGCATTGGGTCCCTTCTCGATCACGACCAGGCCTGCCCTGGCCCGATGACGGCCGAGCCGGCCACTGTGGGGCAGCCCGCTCGCTGGGCGCCGTCGCGCGACGGAGTCGGTCGGCCCAGCCGGGACCCTCAGCAGCCCTGTCGACGGCCACGCAGCGCACCCGTCGAGGAACAGCGCGCGCTTGGAGCGGCCGTCCCTCGAGGAGCACTGCCCCTTCGAGCAGTACGACCTCCGCGAGGAGCCCTGCCCCCTCGAGAATCTCAGTCGAGCGGCTGGATCTCGACCTTGCGGAAGTGGATCGGGTGCGACTCGGACTGCAGGGAGATCGTCCCAGCCGTGAGCAGGAGCTCGTCGCCCTCGATCAGCAGCTGCGCCTCGCCGTCCCGCGGGTCCAGCTGGGGCTCGGTGTACTCCAGGACGAGGTCGTCGCCGAGGTAGTGGCGGATGGCCTCGCCGGCCTGGACCTCGACCGTCACCGTGTACCAATCGTCCCCCGGGCAGGTCGCCGAGGTGGAGTTGATGCAGTGGCGCTGGTCGAGCTTGCCCCCCATCACGACGTTCGTTCCGGGCGTGCACAGGTTGGCGTTCGTGCGCTTGCCCTGCTCGGGACCGCCGAGGAGCTGCATCTCGATCGAGACCGGGAACTCCTGGCCGACGGCCATCGACTCGGGCGTCTGGCCGTGGAGCATGATCCCGCTGTTGCGCCAGGCCCAGCCGGGGCCGCCCGCCATCTGCTCCCCGACGAAGCGGTACTCCACGCGGATCCGGTAGCGACTGAACGGGACCTCGTGGAAGAGGTGCCCGAAGCGGCCGTCGAAGGTGCCCTCGTAGCCGTCGTAGCCGACCTGGATCATCCCGTCGCGGACCTGGAAGGTCCCATAGGGATCCTCACCCGCCGCGTGGCCGCGGATCTTGGGGGTCCATCCATCGAGCGAGTCCCCGTCGAACAGGCTGACCCAGCCATCCGGATCCAGGGCGGGCTCGGTCGGCGCGCCGGGCAGGACCTCGGGTGCGGCGGTTCCCTGGCAGGCGACGGTCAGGGCGAGGAGGGCGAGGCAGGAGGCTGTGGCGACGTGGCGCATGGGGGCAGCTTACCGTCGGCCCTCCTGCGGTCCCGGTGGCTCCTGAGCCATGCGCCCGAGCCAACCTCCGCAGGGCCTCGCGAACCGGGTCCTGCAAGCCGGCCCCCCTCGGCCTAGATTCAGGACCCATGCGCCCGACCGCGTACCTCCTCAGCCTGGCGTTCCCCGCGCTCGCCGCCTCGAGCCTGGCTCTCGACGGCGCGTGGACCCTGCTGACGCCGGCGCTGATCTACGGCCTGGTGCCCCTGCTGGAGACGATGACCGGGGCACCGTCGACGGCGCCCCCTGGGACCATCGAGTCGGCTCGCACCGAGCCGCGGTGGATGCGGTCGCTGCTGTGGCTCCACGGGGTCCTGCACCTGGGCCTGCTCGGCTGGGGCGCGGCCCACGCAGGACGCGGGGAGTGGACCCTGCTCGAGTGGATCGGTCGCACCCTCTCCCTGGGGACCGAGGTCGGCGCGGTGATGTTCGTGGTCGCCCACGAGCTCGGGCACAGGCCGCGCCCCGCCGATCGCCGCCTCGCGCGCGTGCTGCTCGCCTCGGCCTTCTACCCCCAGTTCGGCCTCGAGCACGACCGGGGGCACCACCGCTACGTCGGGACGCCGAGCGATCCGGTGACCGCACGCCGCGGCGAGGGTCTGTGGGCGTTCCTCGCACGCGCGATCCCGGGCTGCACGGCGGACGGGTACCGGACCGGCCGCACCCAGGCGGAGCGGCGCCGGCGCTCGGTCCTCGGGCCGGGGAATCCGTTCCTCACGGACCTCGCGATCGCGCTCGGGCTGCTGCTGACGGTCGCCTGGCTCCTGGGTCCGGCCGCGGCCGGCGCCTGGCTCGCCGCCTCGGCCTTCGGCGTGTTCCTGCTGGAGAGCGTCGAGTACATCCAGCACTACGGGCTGGAGCGGCGGCAGCTCGAGGACGGCTCCTTCGAGCGAGTCGCCGCGCGCCACTCCTGGAACTCGAACCACCCCATCGGTCGCGCCCTGCTCATCGAGCTCCCGCGGCACGCGGACCACCACGCGCACGCAGCCCGGCCGTATGGAGGCCTGCGCAGCCTCGAGGGCGCGCCGCAGCTCCCCCTCGGCTACCCGGGCAGCATCCTGATGGCGACCGTCCCGCCGCTGTGGAAGCGGGTCATGGACCCGCGCATCCCGGCCTGAGGCTGGCCCTGAACCTGCAGGCTCAGCGCGCCCGCTTGGCGGGCACGAGGTCCAGCTCGGCCGGGTCGAGGCGCACGCAGCGGATCTCTCGATAGCCACCCGCCTCGTAGAGGCACAGGACGGTGCCGTCCCGCAGGACCGAGAGGCAGGAGTACGCCGAGGGCCCCGGGTCGAGCAGCCAGGAGCGCGGCCAGGTCGCCCCGTCGTCGGTGGAGGCTCTCAGCGTCAGAGCGACGCGTCCCTCGCGGCTGCCGGGGTTGGAGAAGAGCAGGACGCCGGGGCTCTCGCCGAGGCCCCACGAGAAGCGGCGCAGGCTCGCCTGGCAGATCGGCTCGACCAGCTCCGGGACGTGGCGCTGATCGGTCCAGGTGGCGCCGCCGTCGCGGCTGATGGCCTGCTGCCGCGTGCGCTGTGCCCGGTCGTAGTTGCGCATGTTGAGGAGCAGTGCGCCGTCCTCGAGCTCGGCCACCTCGCACTCGTTGACCTGGTCGCGAGGCGTCGTGCCCCCCAGCGCCCAGGTGGCGCCCCCGTCGTCGCTGAGGAGGACGTGGGAGTAGTAGCGCTTGGTGCCGGCCTCGATGTGGTCGCAGGGGATCACGAGGCGGCCGGCGTGCTGCCCGCGCTCCAGCTGGATCCCGGCGCCCGGCCCGGTGGCGTACCAGGTCCAGGTCGGCTCCTTGGCCTGCGCGGTGATCTCCCGCGGCGTGGACCAGGTCCGCCCGTGGTCGTCGCTGTGCATCACCCAGACGGTGCGCGTGCCCTCGGAGGTCCCCGCGATGATCGCGGACTCGTGGTCGTGCCCCAGGTTCCGGGTCGCGAGCAGGAGGATGCGGCCGGTGCTCCGGTCCACCACGGGGCAGGGGTTCCCGCAGGTGTGCGCACCATCGTCCCAGAGGGTCGCCATCGGCCCGAACGTGCGCCCTCCGTCGGTCGAGCGGCGGAGGACCAGGTCGATGTCCCCGGTGTCGCTGCTGGAGCCCTGGCGCGCCTCGCAAAAGGCGAGCAGGTCGCCGTTGGCCGCCTCGAGGAGGGCGGGGATGCGGTAGGTGTTCGCTCCGTCCCCGCTGCGGAAGACGGTGGTGCGGGACCCGAGGGGACGGGGCTCCGGGCTGAGCCCCTCCCCGACCCAGCGCTCGACCCGCATCCGATCGCGACGAGGGCGCAGGGCAACGGGCCCCCAGGAGCCCTCGGGCGCGGCGCCGTCGTACACGCGCTGGCCGCGCAGCCACGCCTCCACGCGGCCCTCCGACGTCCGGACGAGGCGCGCGGTCAGGACCTCGTCCGGCTTCGGGGGGGCCGCTTCGAGGAAGCGCGTGGGCCCGCCGAAGAGCGGCCCCTCCACGAAGGGTCGCCCCGAGCGGCCCGCGAAGCCCAGGTGGCTGGTCCCCACGACGAGGCTCGCCGCGGTCGCCTCCGCGGAGGCCAGGCTCAGGGTCACCTCGACCGAGCCAACCCGCTCCCAGGTGAAGCCGGGAGGGAGGGGCCCCGCTCCGTGCTCACTGCGAAGCTCGCCCTCGACCTCCACCCAGCCGGCGGGCAGCGATCCGCTCGCGCGGACGGCGGCCATGAGGTCGACCGCCTGCTCGGCCGTGGGGAGGAGGGTCAGGAGGCCAAGGAGGACCGTCGCGATCATGGGCCGAGCGTAGCGCAGGCTGCCCGGATCGCGCCGGGGCGCGCAGCCTCCCCGGCTAGGCTGGACCCATGCTGCCGTCCCTGCTCGCCGCCGCCC